>SVCP01000002.1 GCA_015058295.1 Anaerofustis stercorihominis | reverse complement strand
GAAAAAGAACTGGATTTATTATATAATATTTTTGTAGAGGATAAACGGCAAGATTACTCAGGAGGAAGTAAAATGGCAGCAGTCAAAGAATTATTACGCGTGGAAGAGGATGAAACACTCAGTGAAGTGGTCCTCGACGAAGTTTATGAAGATGAAACCGACGAAAGTACGGTTGCAACAGTCATCAGTATGCCTGTGGATGATGATGAAGATGATGACGGTGACAATGATGAAGAAACTGTACATGAAGCTATTTCCATTATCTCCGTTGATGTGGATGAACTCGAAGACGAAGCGGAAGATATGTTCAAGAAAAGATACGACGAAATGGCTATTGATAATGATTTCGATGCTATGAAAGCGGAAGCTGACGGACTTCTCGAGATCGCATCGGAAATAAACAACAATATCGGCGGAATCATTGTTGAGCTCGACACTATCCTTCAGTCCGATAAAGTCAGCGAAAAAGTTTCTGTTCAGGCAGAAGAACCTGATGAAATAGACGCGGCTATTGCTGATGTATTTGAAGATTTGATAAATGCAGAAGAGATTTGCGTAGAACCGGAAGTATCCGCCGAAGAAATAACCGATGGAGCTGAAATACCGGAAGAAGTTGTAGCTGATACGACGGAGGCTGAAGTTATTTCTGACACAACAGTCGAAGAAGAGACTATTGAAGATATTACGGAAGATGATATGGAAATAACCATTGAACCGGAAGAAGTCTTTATCAATGACGTCAACATTGAAGACATCGAACTTACAGACGAAGAAGTGATCGAAACAGAAGAAGAATCCATCGAAGATATTTTTGCCGAAGCAGATGAAGAAGATGTTATTACAGAAGCAGAACCTGTAGTTGATGAGGAAGAAAATATCCCCGAAGAAATTCATGAAGAAACGGAACCGGAAGAAGAATCTGTTGAAATTGCTGAAGAATTGCCCGTACAGCCGGAAATGACTGTCGGAGCCGAAGATGTTTCGGAGGAATCTGCGGTAGAAATGGTTGAAACCACGGAAGAAGTTGTTGAAGAAACGGAAAAAACTCTTGTGGAAGAGATCCTTTCCGATGATATTTCCATCGAAGACATTATCTTTGAGGATGAAGAAACCGAACCTGCTGAAAAAGAAGAGGAAGTTGACCCGGAAGTTGCACAGCTTGTAAAAGCTCTCGAGGAAAAGAGACTTGCTGAACGCAGAAAAAAACAGAAGGAGCAGGATTTTGACAACTGGCTCAACAGAAGAACTACAAAAATCGATACAAACGAAATAAGAGAAGCTCTGCGCAAAGCAGGCATCAAAGAAGAAGAATAAACGGAGGGAGAAAATGAACGAAAAAATTCTGGTCGTGGATGATGAAGTAAATATCTGCGAACTGCTGACCCTGGAACTTGAGCTTGAAGGCTATATCTGTGAAAGAGCATATGACGGAAAAGAAGCTCTCGAGAAATTCGAAACATTTTCTCCTGAGCTGATACTTCTGGATCTTATGTTGCCGGAAATAAGCGGCATCGATGTATGTAAACAGATCACAGCGAAAAATAATGTCCCTATAATTATGCTCACAGCAAAATCCGAGATTCCCGACAAGATAGTCGGTCTTAACAGCGGAGCAGACGATTATATTACAAAGCCCTTTGACACGGGAGAGCTTCTTGCGAGGGTCAAGGCCCTCCTGCGCAGATATAAAAATATCAACGAACCAAAGAAAGCGGAAGAATACAAAAACGGTGATATATGCGTTAAAAATGAATCAAAGAGTGTGTATGTGTGTGGTGCGGAAGTGAATCTTACAAGTACGGAATATGCAATTTTAATGTTATTCATGAAAAATACCATGAAAGTATTTTCCCGTGAAAGTATCGGCAGGGAGATCGGATATAAAGTATACGATGAAGATACAAGGGCAATAGATATGCATATTCAGAGACTCAGAAAAAAGATCGCTCTTAAAACAGAAAAAAAATATATAGAGACTGTTTTCCGCAGCGGGTACAGAATGAGAGATTTTAACGATGAAGTATAAAAACCGTCTCGTAGTTTCTGCGGTTCTGATATTTTTGCTTCTCATTGTTCTGACTGCGGGAGCTGTTGTAAGAGGTGTACATTCGTATGCGTTCAACAATAACCTTGATTCGGCATACATGATCGCTGAAGATACCAATGTTTTTATTAACCAGTCGGTGGGAATATCACAGCTCAATGAACAGTCGCCGGTATTGTATTCATCATCTGCAGAGTATTATGCACAGAAAACAGGAACTCTTTATTCTGTGGATGTAATACTGTACGATACATCATTCAACGTAGTCGGCACAAACAGCACATACGCAGACAGCATAGAATATAAAGCATATGCATCGAGCGTATATGAAACAGGTCAGACATCATATGTATACACGGAGATCGACGGTGTAAATCATATTATACTTTTCTCCAACCTGAAATCAACTGAGAATGTATATGGTGTGTGTGCCATCATAAAATCAATGGCTGCGACAGACCTTCTGATCTCACAGATAACAAAAATGTTCTGTGTAATTGCGGCGATAATGACAGCAGTTTGCTTTGTTATATTCAATGCCGCATACTCAAAGATGCTTCTTCCAATAAAAAAGCTTAAAGAGTATAACGAAAAGACAGTCGAAGAAGATGAGATAACTCTGCCTGATATAAATTACAAAAGGGATGATGAGATCAGAGAACTCATAACATCCAGCGAAAATATGGCGAAGAAAATCGGGGAAAAAATGAATCAGCTTCATATCCAGAACAGAAAGTTTGAAGCTGTGGTATCTGCCCTGGAGGACGGCGTACTTATGGTTGATGAGAGGATGCAGGTTATTCTCACAAACAAAAGTGCGGCAAATTACCTCAGCGGCGAAGATTATACAAATGTTATCCCCAATATTGAACAGGGTCTGGAAGATGCTTTCACAAAATCAAAGACCACCAGAGGAGAATATGTTTATGCAGAGAAGAATTATCTGTATACAGTGGTTCCGGTTATAAGCGGTCAGGAAAGCTCCCAGGCAATGATTGTCATAAGCGATATTACCGCATTCAAGAGCCTGGAAGCGGAACAGAATAAATTTATAAGCAGTGTATCGCACGAACTTAAAACACCGCTGACCACAATAATCGGTTATGTGGATCTTCTCCGCAGAAGAGGAACAGACGATAAAAGACTTACTGACAAGGCCCTTGATGTAACCCAGAGCGAATCGAGAAGGCTTCTTCGTCTTGTAAATGACCTTCTTAACATAAACAGTTACAGAAGCCTTGACTTTGACTTTATATTCACAGATGTGGATGTAAATACCCTTATTGAAGAAGCTGTTGCCGAAATGAACATAAAGGCCGAGCAGAATAATATGCTTATCGTTTACGGCTCTTCAGATCTTCCGAAGGTAAGCGGAGATTATGACAGACTTAAGCAGGTACTTCTCAATGTTATGGATAATGCCCTTAAATATTCCCATGAGCAGGATATTATAAGGGTAACCGCAACATATGACGAAGAAATGCTTGAGATAACCGTAAGAGACTACGGCGAAGGTATTCCGGAAAATGTGCGCAGTAAAGTGTTTGATGCGTTTTATCGTGTGGGAGATGACCGCAGTCGTCTTTCGGGCGGTTTCGGTCTCGGACTTTCCATCGTAAAACACATTGTGCAGAAGCATAACGGCGATGTGGATATTGAAAGTATACTCGGACAGGGAACGTTGGTAATAATAAGATTGCCTGTAAAAAAGGATGAAATTATTGAAATTGAAGCGGAGGTTGTGGAAGATGAAAATGAAGATACATTATCCGAATAAAGCGATTTCAATTATTTTGTGCATAATTACACTTTTGTCCTTGTGTTCCTGTTCCGGCGGGATTAAAAAAGATGTGCTGTACAAATATGATACAGACGATGTGAATTCTCCGCAATCATATGTGAGAGCCGTTGTGGAGGATTATACAGAAATATTTGCGGGGAGCCTCATTGCGTATAATCCGTGGAGCGGAGTCAGTATATATTCCAACACGGCCAATGTTGAAGGTGTGGCCAGCGGTAACGGGCTGTATGCCTTCAGCAATGACGGACAAAAGAGCCTTACAACAAGTGCCAACAGATTTACGGAGGCTTCCGTAACCCAGAGCGGATACGTTTATTTCAAGGAAAGAGACGATGCTGCATCGGAATATGTTTATGTTACTGATACAACTGCGGAGAAAAAGACTCTTATTGCAAAGTCACCGGCGGAAAGAAGCCTTGTATGGTGCGTAAGTGAACTTGGTACATTTGCATATGTTGACGATAAAAATATGATAAAAAGCGTAAAAGACGGTATGGAAACGATCGTTTATGAATTATCTTCGAATATCACAGTAAAGAAAATGCGATACTGTGAATCCGACGGGATATTTATTATCGTGGCAAACAATGGCGGAAGCAGTGATGTGCTTTACAGGCTGGATGCAAAGGATAACGCAATTTCGGCAGTCGATGTAAACGTCACGGATATTTCCGTTGTGACATCTGCGGACAGAACAGCATATGTGAAGATAGATTCCCGCGGGCAGAAACAGCTTTATGTGTATGATCATAATACTCTCAGCAGGGTATTTGTAATGAGCGGAAACATCGACAGATTTGCACTCAGTCCGTTCGGAGGTCATATCGCATATGTTACAAAATCAACGGAAGCAAGCCCGACGCAGTCTGTGTGGATAGTGAACTGCAGGGATTTCTCGAATGTTCAGGTTACGGCGAATACAAATGTATCAGGCAGTATTTACTGGACATCCGATGAAAAAGGATTGCTTTTCACAGCATCAGAGACAACAGATCAGCTTATGACAAGTTATAAAACATACAGTATAAAATTTAAATACGAATATGCGGAGGAATGATATATGAGAGCCGTTGTGCAGAGAGTTTCCTCTTCCGAAGTCAGAGTAGACGGACAGGTAGTTGGAAAAATAGGAAAAGGTCTTAATGTACTGGTTGGTATAACTCACTCAGATGACGAAAAAGACATTAATTATATTCTGGACAAGGTAGTGAACCTGAGAATATTTGAGGACGAAAACGGCAAAATGAACCTGTCTGTGAAGGATACGGGCGGGGAGATATTGTTTGTGAGCCAGTTCACACTCTACGGGGATGTGCGCGGAGGCAGAAGACCTTCATATACTCAGGCAATGGCATACGATGAAGCGGAAAAGCTTTATAATAAATTTCTTGATACGGCGAAAGAAAAAGGCATTGAATTTCAGTGCGGGAAGTACGGTGCGGATATGAAGGTGGAAATAAACAACGACGGACCCGTAACCATACTTATAGACAGCAAAAAGGAGTTCTGATATGAGCGATAAAGTAACGGAATATATCAAACGTGAAATGATGGGCGGAAAGAAAGATTTCAGTAAAGTTCTGGGAGTGTATCCCGAACATATTCTTTGTGCCATTGAAGATGATTATCTCGGATACAGCGGACTGTATATGTATCTTGATGATATCCTTAAAAACTACAGACCGGATTTTGTGGTGATAAGCACACATATGGAAGATTCCCTTGAGAATGATCTTATGAGCTATTTTTCACAGAACGGAATCAGTGTAAGGACATCAAGCGAATACAGCGAAAAGAACAAAATAGCCGTTATAATCTGCTGTGACGATATTGACAGAAAAGATGTTATGTTCCGCATAGATGTCCCTATGGATATATACAAAATGATGGGCAGAAAGATCTGCAGTGACTGTTACGATAAAATAGCGAAGGATTATCCGATGGCCGCAAAACAGTTCAGGAAAATAGGCTTTTTCTCTTCGGAAAAATGCCCTGTCTGCGGGAGGTAGTATGAGAGTAGTGCATATGAACCTGGGGATGATGGGAACGAATTCGTATCTTGTCATTGAAGGAAATAAAGCCATCATGGTGGACCTTGGCGGATACAGCGACAGGCTTACAGAGTATCTTGATGAAAATGAACTTACTCTTGAGTATATACTTCTGACACACGGTCATTTCGATCATATTTCGGGCATCGGCAGATTAAGCGAGAAAACAGGTGCAAAGATCTGTATTTCGGCGGAAGATGAAATTATGCTCACTGACAACAGGAAAAACGGTTCTGCTGATTTCAGAATACCCTTTGATGAAGTTGCAGAAGCGGATATCGTATTCTCAGACGGGGATATATTCGAGTTTGAAGGAATACAGATAAAAGTTATCGCAACTCCCGGACACACGAAAGGTGGAGTATGTTATCTCATAGAAGATGAAAAGATCCTCTTCAGCGGAGACAGCCTCTTCAGACTTTCCATCGGAAGAACAGACCTTTACGGAGGGGATATGAGAGTGTTGCTCCGTTCCCTGAAAGAAAAGATACTGGTACTCGATGACGATATTACCGTCTGCCCGGGACACGGGGAGCTGACGAGTATCGGATTCGAAAAAGAGAATAATCCATATACAAACAGATAATGCTGAACATAACAAACAGACAGGACGAATATAATTTACCTCAGCTGACGGAGATAATAAATCTGTTCGGTGCGGAAGATATTGACGTAAATATTTCCTCCGACGAAAACAGCGTAAGCTGCTCATACGCAGGGAAAACCGTAACAAAGAACATACTGGAAGATAGTCTAACAAAGACTGCAAAGCTTGCACTGTATACACTTCTGAAAGAGATCACAGGAAAGACTTTTCCCTGGGGATCTATGACGGGAGTAAGGCCTCTGAAGAAGTATGTGCAGCTTTCGGAAGAAGGAAAAAGCGACGAGGAAATAAAAAACTTCTTTATTTCCAACTATGATGCATCTCTTCCGAAAATAGAACTTCTAAGTGAAATAAACCGCATACAAAAGCCGTTTTTGACATGGGACAAAAAAGTCACAGCCCTTTATCTGCATATTCCCCTGTGTCCTGCGAAGTGTAAATACTGCTCATTTCCGTCAAAAGTCACAGATATGGGCGGAAGCGACTGCGAAATTTATCTTAATGCGCTCATAAAGGAATTCGAAGCGGTAACTTCGTTTATGAAGAGTAAAGATATCGCTCCCGAAAGCGTATACATCGGCGGCGGAACACCGAGTATGTTATCATCAAAGCAGACAGAAAAGCTGCTCTGTAAAATTACGGAATTTACGGGAAGTGATATCGAATTTACCGTGGAAGCAGGCAGGGCAGATACGCTCAGCGAAGAAAAACTCCGCATAATGAAAGAAGGCGGAGTAACAAGAATCTCCCTCAACCCACAGACTACAAACGAAGAAAGCCTTAAACACATCGGAAGGAATATCTCAAACGAAGAGTTTCTTCTCCTTTATGAAATTGCGGATAAACTGAGCTTCAGGGATATAAACTGCGATCTTATTCTCGGTCTTGAAGGAGAAAACGAAAAGGACTTTGAAAAGAGCATAAAAGATGTTCTCTCCCTTAACCCCACAAACATCACCCTTCATACTCTCTGCGTGAAAAGAGCTGCAGACCTTACAAAAGAAGAAGCCCGCAGTAATGTAAATATAAGCGATTACCAGAACGATGCAAGAAAACTTCTTTCATCATTCGGATATAAGCCGTATTATATGTATAAACAGAAAAACGCACTCAACGGTGCGGAAAATGTAGGATATGCTCTACCGGGACATGAATGTTCATATAACATCGCCATGATGGGATACCACAGAAGCATTTATTCCGCAGGAGCATCTTCTTCAACGAAGATAATATTCGACGGAGGATACAAAAATATATTCACTCCGAAAGAATTCTCACTTTACGTAAATTCCATTGACTCTGTCATTGACAAGAAACTATCACAGATGGAAAATGTGTTTGTGCAGAAGAATTTGTAAAGACAGATAAAAAAATCAGGCCTCTCTGTAAATGAATCACAGAGAGGCTTTTGTATGTGTTATGTAAATTATACCCTACAGCGGTTGAGTATAGCATTCTACGGAATTTCCGTTTTCATCGTAGAATGTAATACTTCCTGCATTAACAGGCAGTACGATTGCAAATGGTTTACTGCTGTCCATATTTGTTACACTGATATCATTTCCGTCATCTATTTCAAGTCTTTCTACTTTTTGTGAATTCATAGATATAAATGCTCTTTCGTTATACCCTTCCATTGTGTATTCTGCGATATAGTTTTCCACGGCAACAATATTTCCGCCGCTTCGGAAGAAGTACCCGAAAGAAAGGCCGGGACGGTTTATATACACAGAGAATGTATGACTTGTTTTGTCCTGCGGGTAGGAAATAAATGCAGCCATAGTGTCGGAAACACTTCCTTCAACAGTCCAGTCATTCATAATTTTTTGCGATGAGCGGATATCTGCTTCCAGGTTTTTTGCAGAGACACCAATATTATCACTTACATAAAGGAAGCCAACAAACAAAATACATATCAGCAGAATACCCGGGATTATTTTAGGAAACAACTTTTTCATACAATCACTCTCCATAGTAAATTAAGTTGTATCAATACTTATTTACATATTAGCATAACACAAAAGTATTTACAAGAGATGCGTTTCCGTTCACCCACCCTTCAGCAGCTTTGCCTCATTCGCTTCGTTCATTACGGCGTTAAGCCGCTCCCGCCCGGAGTTCGCAGAATCTTTTTCGCACCGCCGCCGCAGGCGGTGCGAAAGCTGTGCTTTCGCACGACCGGAAGCGAGCTTCCGGGAGGTAAACGGGCTGTGCCCGTTTACTCGCCTGCGGTAAAGGGTGGGAGGGCGGGGAATAAAAAAATAAACACGAGTATTTTTCACAAACTTGTATTATCAACCTGACTGTGATAAACTGATTATATAAACATACGGGAGTGTTCATGAGAAAAGAAATAACCGTTACGAAAGAATATGAAGGCACAAGGACAGACAGGTTTGTATCGAAATACTTTCCTGATCTTCCTAAAGGAAAAATACAGAAAATGCTCCGTAAAGGAGATATCCGCCTTAACGGAAAGAAAACGACAGGGGAAGTCCGTCTGAGTGAAGGGGATGTTGTAAGAGTATTTACCTTTGATGAAGAAAAGAAGATCACCGTCAGAGAAGATGTAGGAGATATAAATGTCATATACGAGGACGAAAGCCTTATCTGCGTGATGAAGCCGGCAGGACTTGTTACTCACCCTGACGGAAATCACAACGACAGCCTTTCCGAAAGACTTATAAAATATCTTTATCTCGGAAAACAGCAGGACGGAGTGTTCGTGTCTTCTCCGCTTAACAGACTTGATTATAATACATCGGGAATTGTACTTGCGGCAAAGACACCGTCTTATGCAAGGGTACTTGCAGATCTTATCGCAAAGAACAAAGTGGTCAAGGAGTACCTGGCACTTGTTGACGGTGAGTTTACGGGAAAACGCAGAGTTGTTTCGTATGCTACGAAAAATGAGTCGGAAAACAAGATGATTCTTTCCGATGAACAGGAAGAAAACTCCCTCGAGATGGTAAGCGTGTTCGAAGCGGTGGAGACGGTGGGGGAATATACTCTTCTGAAATGCCGCCTTATTACAGGCAAGACACATCAGCTCAGAGCTCAGCTTGAACATATCGGCCACCCTATAATCGGCGATATAAAATATGCGAATACAGCATCAAAGACAAAAACACGGCAGATGTCCGTAAAAAGACAGATGCTTCATTGCTATAAGGTAACTATACCTACGGACTTCGATACAGTGAAGGTATATTCCGCCCCGTCGGAAGATATGCTGAAAGTCATAAAGAAACTCGGATTCCGTTTTGAAAAAGAAGATATACAGGAGATATAGTATGCTCAGAATAGGCGCACATCTTACAACATCAAAAGGCTATCTTGCTATGGGTAAACAGGCAGCAGAGATAGATGCAAATACATTTGCTTTCTTTACGAGAAATCCGAGAGGCGGCAGTGTGAAGGCACTCAACGAAAAAGATGTAAACAGCTATCACGAATTTGCTTCTCAGCATGATATAAAGGATCTCGTTGCTCATGCACCGTATACACTGAACCTGTGCGGAAAAGATGAGAAGGTAAGAAATTTTGCTTTTACGGCAATGGAAGAAGACCTGAAGCGAATGGAATATTTCCCGGGAAATTTTTACAATTTCCATCCGGGCTCTCATGTAGGACAGGGAATTGACAAGGGAATAGAGCTTATTGCGGAAGTGCTGAACACTGTCATGTTTGAAGGAATGAAGACAACGGTCCTTTTAGAAGTTATGGCAGGAAAGGGAAGCGAAGTCGGAAGCAGGTTCGAAGAGATAGCAAAGATAATTGAGCTTACTCAGCTGAAAGATAACATCGGTGTATGCTTTGACAGCTGCCACCTCTATGATGCAGGGTATGATGTGGTGAACAACCTTGATGATGTTATTAAGGAATTTGATGATGTTGTGGGAATTGAAAAATTAAAAGCTATGCACCTTAACGACAGCAAGAACCCTTACGCATCACACAAGGACCGCCACGAAAAGATCGGTGACGGAGCTCTCGGCATCGAAGCATTCAGAAGGATAATCAACCACGAAAAACTCAGAGATCTTCCGTTCATTCTCGAAACACCAAATGAGATCGAAGGATATAAAGAAGAAATTTCTCTTCTGCGTTCTTTATATGAAGAGTAATGTGTGATATAATGAAAATGCAATGTATATTACAGCAGTAAAGGAGAAACAATATGATTAAAAACGAAACAATGCAGTCGATTTTAGCCCGCAGAAGCTTCAAGGGATTCAAAAATGATGCTATCCCCGAAGATGTTCTTGAAACAATCATCGAAGCAGGCAAATATGCTCCCACAGGTAGAAATGCCCAGCCGTGGCACTTCACAGTAGTAAAAACAGAAGAAGGCAAGAAGCTTTTCAAAGATGAGCTTGAAAAGATTATGGCAGGACGTCCGACACCTCCTGCGCAGCCGTCAAACATAGTTTCAAAGCCGGAAGCTGAAATGAGAGGAGCACCGGTACTTATTATCGTATCATATGATACAAGCATTGCAACAGCTCTTTATGACGGCGTTCTTGCTATGGGAAACATGATGAACGCGGCTGCATCATTCAACGTAATGTCAGGCTGGACACATACTGTTCTCAGAGACTTCACAACACCTGAACTCAAGGCAATGTTCAAAATCCCCGAAGGATATGAGATCTGTGCAGCGGCATTCTTCGGCTATGGCGACGGAGAACCAAAAGACAGAGGCCCGAGAAAAGAAGGAACAGTGACGATTTTATAAGCAAAAACGCATAAAACATAATAAAAACAGCCTGCCCCTAAAATGGGACAGGCTTGTTTTTGGCTTAAATAAAGGATTTTTTGCGAATATAATCAGAAACTATCCTTTTATGATGATATTTGCAGCGTCCTCGGGAGAAATGTTGGAAATGTTGATCTTTTCTGTAGTGAGTTTATCATACAGTGGCAGATACGAGAGGCTTCTTTGGATAATATCTTCCGATCTGATACCCTTTTGAATATCTTTTTTAAGTCTTTCCGCAAGGGAATCCGCACCGCATATAAGAGAAATACATCTTACATTGCACCCGTTGGTATTCAGCCTTCCGAGTATATCATCGATGATATACTGCTCGTGCATTACCCAACAGAAAATGATATTTTCATATTCGGAGCACTTTATGAAATTGTTCAGCAGATAACAGATGTTGTCAGTCACCATCTTTTTTGTTTCTTCCGTAACGACAAACGGATCCATATCCCAGCACCAGTCCCCGTCGAGGAATACACTTTTGTCAAGTTTTCTTTTAAGCTCTCTGCAGGCAGTAGTTTTTCCCACACCCATCGCCCCGCCGATAAGATATATGTTTTTCATTATAATCTCCGATCTGTATAATATTTCCGAAAACAGTTTTCCCGTGCACTTTTCTGAATCCTGAAATTTCGCCTATATAAAACCGTCAAAAAATTTTTGACGGTCTGAATTTGAATTATCTTATTTCTCCGTTTCCCGTAACTACATATTTGTAGCTTGTGAGTTCGCGAAGCCCCATAGGTCCTCTTGCGTGGAGTTTCTGGGTTGAGATTCCGATCTCTGCACCGAGCATAAATTCTCCGCCGTCTGTGAAACGTGTCGATGCGTTTACATATACAGCGGCACTGTCAATAGCATTGAGGAAATACTCTGCATTTGCCGTATCTTTTGTAATGATCGCTTCAGAGTGATTTGTGGAGTGTTTTCTGATATGTTTTACAGCTTCATTCACATCTTCCACTACTTTTACCGCAAGAATGAGATCATTGTATTCTGTAAAGAAATCTTCTTCTGTTGCTTCTGTGATTCCCGTAAGAACTTTGCAGGTGTCTTCACAACCCCGGAGTTCCACGTTCTTTTTATCGAGTCTTTCTTTTACGAGTGGCAGAAATTCTTTATATATATTCCTGTGGACGAGAAGTGTTTCCGCCGCATTGCATACGGAAGGACGTGATGTCTTTGCGTTGTCGATGATGTTAAGTGCCATATCAAAATCAGCACTTTCATCAACAAACACGTGACAGTTGCCTGCGCCTGTTTCGATTACGGGAACAGTTGCGTTTTTCACCACGCTGTCAATAAGCCCTTTTCCACCTCTCGGAATAAGGACGTCAATTATGCCGTTGAGCTTCATCATGGCATTTGTAGATTCCCTTGTGGTGTCTTCGATGAGATATACATAATTCTCATCATGTCCCAATTCTCTTAAAACTTCCTTTGCAAGAGAAACTATTGCCATATTCGAGTTGATGGCTTCTTTTCCGCCTTTGAGTACGATTGCGTTTCCGCTTTTGATGCAAAGGGAGATGCAGTCTGATGTTACGTTTGGCCTCGCTTCGTAGATTATTCCGACAACACCGATGGGAACAGACACCTTCTTGATGTGTATTCCTGATTTCGCATCGTATTCATCAAGAACAATACCTACAGGACTTGGGAGCTTTACAACATCGACGATAGCATCTGCCATAGAAATGATTCTTTCTTCTGAAAGTGCAAGTCTGTCCATCATTGATGTTTTCAGACCAATCTCTTTTGCATGTTCAAGATCCTTGTTATTGTTTTCAAGTATATAATCTACATTTGCTTTTAATTTGTCCGCAAATCTGAGAAGTATCTCGTCTCTTTGCTCGTTTGTGAGGATCCCGAGAGAATAGGATGCCTCTTTGACGAGTCTGCAATTATCAGTAAAGTTCATAATTACCTCCCGCTGTGGAAATGGGTGCCGATCTTTTCTCCGTCAATAAGTGTATAGAGATTTTCAGGATTTGCACCGTTGATGATAAAGCAATCAATGCCTGCCTGTGTTGTGATTGTTGCTGCCCTGATCTTCGTTGCCATACCGCCTGTTCCGAGACCTGATGAACTTCCGCCTGCAGCGGCGATAATTTCGTCATTGATCTCATATACGTCGGATATGAATTTTGCATCGGGATTTTCGTTTGGATTATCATCATACAATCCGTCGATATCCGAAAGTATAATAAGAGCATCTGCATCTGTGAGTGTGGCAACGAGAGCTGATAGTGTATCATTGTCGCCTACAACGATTTCTTCGACAGCAACAGTATCGTTTTCGTTTACAATGGGAAGAACATTCATTTCTTCAAGGCGGGCAAATGTGTTTCTTACGTTCTGGGTTCTTTCTTCGGAATCAAGAATGTCTCCCGTGAGAAGTATCTGGGCGACCTTATGGTTGTATTCCGTGAAATACTTGTCATATAAATACATAAGTTCACACTGACCTACCGCAGCGGCAGCCTGCTTTGAC
Source organism: Anaerofustis stercorihominis (assembly GCA_015058295.1). Classification (GTDB taxonomy): domain Bacteria; phylum Bacillota; class Clostridia; order Eubacteriales; family Anaerofustaceae; genus SVCP01. The sequence goes on along the minus strand of SVCP01000002.1, from coordinate 93,512 downwards.
GGGGTATCCGTAGGTCGTGATTTCATTCCAAGTTTTCCGAAGCCTACTCCGATAGCTCCGCTTGAAACGAGAATGATGTGTTTACCCATATTTTTGATGTCGGCAAGTACCTTTGTGAGGTTTTCCATATTTCTGAGATTTACCATTCCGCTGTGATGAGCAAGAGTGGATGTGCCGACCTTAATGACGATTTTTTCATATTTTGAAAAGTCTGCCATAATAATACCCCTTTCAGATTGATAATATAATTTTATTTATATAAAAAAGAAAAGTCAACACAAACCGTGAATTAAACGTTATTCATCGGCATATACTTATACAAAGAGGAAAATTTACACTTTTCCCAAGATATGAAAACACAGAATTTTTCCTGATATATAACGATTTTCTATTGACAAAGAATGTTAAAAAGTGTATTATGTTTAGGCAACATCGAGGTGTAGCGCAGTTTGGCTAGCGCACATGGTTTGGGACCATGGGGCCGGGGGTTCGAATCCCTTCACCTCGACCATATAAGAATACGGGCTTTTAGCTCAGTTGGTTAGAGCGACCGGCTCATAACCGGTTTGTCCGGGGTTCAAGTCCCTGAAGGCCCACCATATTGAGATCAGGACCATCGTCAGATGGTCTTTTTTCTTTGCTTGTCTGAATTTTTGTATGCTGTGACGGTTGTCGGCAAAATATAAAGCCGGCAGTGGACTTGAGATAAAATCGCTTAGAAAATGCTTTTCGCAAAAAACAGAAAAACGGAGCATCTGCTCCGTCCTTCTGAGAAATAAGGAAGTAATAAAAGAGACTTTGTCTCCGATATTTAAAAGTAATTGCCGTGAAATTATTTTCTCGGTGAATCGTAATACAATTCGTCTGCTCTTTTGTATTCCTCAACCGCGATCTGGTTTGCAAGCGGATTTGTTGAGTGGAATGATGCAATATATCCTCCGCCCGGTGCGAGTGCATCAAGTGTGCCTCGGATTTCGCTTCTGATCTCGTCTTCTGTTGCTGTAATTGAATCGATTCTCTGAGAAGAGAAACCGCCGACGAGAATAAGCTTGTCGCCGTATACTCTCTTGAGCTGTTCGTGGTTGTTGGAATAGTGAACATTGTTCGTCATTGTAATTCCGATGTCGATCATATCCTGAGCGATTTTGTAGAAGTATCCGCAGTTATGATGTTCGTATTTGACACCTCTGTCCTGTACGCCGTCTACAACTTTTTTGAGGTTGGGCATGATGAGCTTTCTCCATGTTTCCGGCGCCATGAACATATCTTTTGAGTTTCCGTAGTCATCATGCATTACGAGAACATCAGGTTTGTAATAATCAATGATTCTGTTGTGAAGATCTACTTTGTAATCTGCAACAGCAGAGAAAAAGTCATAGCAAGCTTCCGGTTCTTCCAGAAGCGCCATGAGACATTCCTCGAATTTCATTACAGAGAACATTCTTTCCCAGATACCGAAGCCGATGGTGATCTTTGTCATCTTTTCTTCTCTGTTCCAGTTTTTGGTGTCTTCTTTGCTGAAACCTTCCCAGTCAAGTGCATCAAGATCCGGGAACGGCATCTGATCACGCCATTTTGTGATGTCAGTTACAAGAGGACAGTTCGGAGTCGGGTTTGCCGCCTTTACTCCCGGCTCATATGTCCAGCTCTGACCAAACCAGTCTTTGTTTACGCCGGGGCCGTTGGGACGTTCGTTGATAAAAGCCGGAAATGCAGAATCAAAGTCAAGATTCGCAATGGGCATATACTGTGGTTTCTTGCCGTCAAACAACAGTTGCAGGTTTTCTCTCGGTGTTAACATCTTTTTTCTCCTTTGTTTTAATATATTTTGATGCCGTATAGATCAAAATAAAAATATATCTGCATTTTTATACTATCACATACACTATATTCTGTCAATGTTACTTGAATATTAAATAGTAAAAATAAATATAAATATGAAAATATATTATGAATAGCGAACGAATACACGGACGGGTTTATTGAGTTTTCTGCAATTTTCAATTACAAATTTTGTCCCTCTTGAATTCCCGTCCCAGAATGCAATAACAATATCGGCTTCATTGATTATTTGTAAATTTCTGATCAAAGGAGCTTTTCTCCCGTATCTGGTGTAATCCGGTAAAAATTCTGTCAGTGGAATATGATTGTCAAGAGCGAAGTTTTTTGCACACTGATCTATTCCCGTTGCACCACCCGAAATAATTTCTGTGATATTTTCAGGAAGATATTTTTCTAAATTATTTACGGTTAATCTTCTTGAACCGATAATTGCAATTTTCATAGTAAATCCCCGAACATTTTTTACATATATTATATGCTAATAGCGAATATTATACAATGCTAATAGCAAATTTATTGTGCTGATAGACATGTTTATAATGGTGCTGAGAGGTGGTATTTTGAATAAAGATATAAAACTCGCCATGGGTGCCAGAATAAGAGAAAAAAGAAAACTGCACGGTTATACGAAAGATGTCTTTGCGGAGATGATAGATATTTCTCCAAACTTTCTCGCAGAGATCGAAAGCGGAAAGAAGGGAATGTCTTTTAATACTCTTATAAAGATAAGCAATGCTCTTTGTGTGTCCTGTGATTATCTGCTTATGGGAAAAGAAGACTTTCCTAAAGACAGAACAGCTATCGACGAAATACTTGAACACCTTGAACCTGAATACTACCCAATTGCTGAAAAATTGCTCAGAGCAATTGTAGAAGTAAAGAATATTTCCTATAAATAAGAAGAAGCCTTCCGAAAATGGAAGGCTTTTGAAATTATTTGTTATTTACATGAACATGCAAAGTATGATCGGTGGAAGAACAGATGGAAGCATATTCATTACTTTTATGTTTGTGATTTTCATCATATTCAGGGCAATGGCTATTATCATCATACTTCCAACACAAGTAATCTCCCCGATAACCGCACCTTGCGTAAGAATGGGCGCAAGGAATGTTGCAAGCAGAGTGATGCCTCCCTGATATAACAACAGAGGCACTGCAGAAAGAAGCACGCCCACACCGAGAGTAGATGCGAGAACGATACTGCTTATTCCATCGATGACTGCTTTTGAGAAAAGTGTTGCGTGATCGGAATTAAGGCCGCTCTGAATTGATCCGACGATAGCCATAGCACCTACACAGAACAGCATCGTTGCAGTAACAAACCCTTCCGCAACGGAAACATTTCCGTTTTTTCCGGAAGTGAGTTTATTTTGCAGTTTATCTGCAAATTTATTGAGCTTCGCATCAAGATCTATCGCACTTCCCACAGTTGTGCCGATTGCCATAGAGAGAATCGATATAAGTACATTGCTTCCTTCAAAGCACCCGCTTATACCGATAAACAATACACATAACGCAAGCGCATTCATCAGCTCATCGGAAATTCTCTGCGGAAGACCTTTTTTCAGCAAAAGACCTGCCGCTCCGCCTGCCAGTATTGCAGCAACATTTGCTATTGTTCCTGTCATAAAATACACCTCATAATATCAAGTCAAAATTATTATTGAATATGATATCACCCTTTAAAGACAAAATCAACAGGCATTTAAATATTGCAGAAAGAAACTTATGAAAAAAAATATGAAAAAAATAAAAAAAATGCTTGACAGCACATATGTCGTTTGTTATAATATTTTTGCTGTCGCGGGGTGGAGCAATTGGCAGCTCGTCGGGCTCATAACCCGGAGGTTGTAGGTTCAAGTCCTGCCCCCGCAACCAAAGATCACATTATTATGGCTGAGTAGCTCAGTTGGCTAGAGCACGCGGTTCATACCCGCGGTGTCGGGGGTTCAAATCCCTCCTCCGCCACCAATGTGGCCCCTTGGTCAAGCGGTTAAGACATCGCCCTTTCACGGCGGTAACAGGGGTTCGATTCCCCTAGGGGTCACCATTTTTAAGACAGCAGTCGGAGAAGCGATTCTCCGATTTTTTCTTGTGTCGGTCCGGCGTAATGCCGTTTACATATATTTAATTTTTTTCCGGAGATAGTCATATCTCTTTTTTTTATGTTCCGACGATAAACCGCATTCACTGTAAATTAAATGAGATAAAAATAAATAAAAGCAGGTAGGACAAACCTGCTTTTACTCATTGTTCGGGGAGATACCTGGACAAGTACATATTAATCTATGCTATACAAATAACCCGAGGATGTGGCACCTACCCATTGAGGAAAAATAAAAACAAGTCAGCAAATTTTTCGGGTTATGCGATCGACAAAATCTTTTACTTTTACACTTAAGATGAAAATTTTTCAACAAATTTACTCTGTAAATGTAATATATTCGATATGATACAGCACATTTTTACGTTTGTCAAGAACTTTTTTGGGAATTTTCAGAAAAAAATATATATTCTGTCTGTGAATTCCGTAATTCAATATTTCGGGGATTACGCACTTAAATTCACTGCAGGCAGACAGTAACTTCACATAGATCAGGGAAATAAAAAATACCACCTGTTTAAAGGTGGTATCTGTGGTTTAATATTTCCTGTCAAGCTCAAAGTAGAAAGTACTGCCTTTACCTGGAGTGCTTTCCGCCCCGAATACTGCACAGTGGAGTTTGAGGATGTTCTTTACTATAGAGAGTCCAAGACCACTGCCGATGACGGTTCTTGTATGCGATGAACCGATTTTGTAGTATCTGTCCCAGATGTCGTTTATTTTTTCTTCCGGAATTCCGCTTCCGTGATCTGTCACTTCAATACGGACTTTGCTTTCTCTGATAATCTGTTTTACTATGACAGTTTTGTCTTCGCCCGCATAATTGATGGCATTGTTTATGAGATTATATATTACCTGAGTTATCATCAGTTCATCTGCATTGACAAATACATCTTCGTTATATTCGAAAATAATTCTGTATCCGTCTTTGTCAGTGAGCGCACTGTACCTTGTTATAATATTCGATATGCAGCCTGTGAGGGAGAATATACCCATCTCAGGCTCTGTGGCACCTGCCTGCAATTTCGACAGATCAAGCATATCATTTACAAGGGCTGTCAGATGTTCCGTTTCGTCTATGATGATCTGCAGATTATCTGCAGTGTTTTCCGAAGGAATGTCACGCATCATTTCGGAATATCCTTTTATCATAGTCAGCGGAGTGCGAAGGTCGTGAGAGACATTGGCAATAAGCTCACTTTTGAGAGTATCCACTTTCTGCAATTCTTTTGCCGCATAGTTCAGCGCCTGCGCAAGTTCATTTGTCTCTTTGTATTTTCCTCCGTCAAACCCGCTGTTGTAATCGCCTTTCGCGAGTTTTTTTGCGGAATCAGTCATTTCGCTTATTGGTTTTGATATTCCTGCTGAGATAAACCATGAGAATATCATAGCAACAACCGCCATTATCCCCGTTATCCATAAAAGCTGTTTTCTCAGAGTGGAGACAGTTGCGTTGATGGGGGATATATTTGAATTTACAACAACTCCGTACTTTCTTCCTGATGATGTTTCCGCTATTTTCGTATATACCAGTATGTCCCTCAGCCCCGTGTCATTATGCGGTACCTTTCCGAAAAAATTGTTTTCATCATATGAATCGTCTCTGAATTCTCTTCTCTCTATATAATCCAGATGTTGCCCGCGGTTATTTTCGGCTTGTGCATACAAGATGGCTGTTGTTACTGTATCTGTTCTGTGTATGACGCAATCAGGCAATACATCTACCGCAAGGTACTGCTTTCCGTAGGAATCTATGATGGAAATACACATCTGATTTTCCGTGGCAAACCTCTGCATGAGAGAATACAGGGATTCGTTGTCGATATTTGCTGAAACGGCATTGGCTGCGAGCTTTATCTGAGATATTTTTATGGCTCTGTAAAAGTCATCAAGGAACACTATCTGAAACAGCCATAAAAGGACGAGCATAAAAGCCACAAAAAGGCAAAGATACAGATATATCCTTCTCTTAAGCGGAAGGGCATTAATTCGTTTCAAAACGATACCCCATCCCCCTTACGGTTACTATAAGCGAAGAATATTTTCCGAGATGTTTACGCAGAAGTTTTATATGTGTATCCAGCGTGCGGTCATCTCCGTAAAAATCATATCCCCAGATATCCCGTATGAGTTTTTCTCTGCTGAGAGCAATATTTTTATTGTTAATGAAATAAAACAGAAGATCATACTCTTTCGGCGAAAGTTCGATCCTCTCATCAGCCACATAAACGATTCTTGCGGTAAAGTCCACTTTAAGATCTTCATATTCGAATATATCACGGTCTTTTGCCGGATCCGTATTTCGAGAGTATCTTTTGAGGATGGCGCCCGTTCTCATCATAAGTTCTTTCGGCGAGAAAGGTTTTACCACATAATCGTCTATTCCAAGCTCGAAACCATGTATCTTATCGTATTCTTCTCCTCTTGCTGAGAGCATAATGACCGGAACCTCGCTGAATTTTCTTATTTCCTTGACTGCGGAAAATCCGTCAAGCTCAGGCATCATTATATCCATTATTACAAGGTCGATCTGTTCATTTTTACTCATTTCCACAGCTTCAAAGCCATTGACGGCTTCGGCGATCTCATAACCTTCATACTGTGCATATTTTTTTATGAGTTCTCTTATTCTGGACTCATCATCCGTAACCAATATCTTATACATACAAGCCTCCGATTTAATCTTAATATGCGAATGTGTTTTATATGTGAAGACAGGGTGAAACTTTCTTTTTGCTTCGTCTTTGTATTGAATTTATGATTTATGAGAGAGCGGAACTCTTTTATCTTCAATTCTGTCCCTGAGCAGGGAATTGAGTTCGTTTACTGTTTTTTCCATATTGCCTTCCACCTTGAATTTTATTTCATATGGATTGGATGATGTTTCGTTTCTGATTCTCACACAGATATATGTTTCGTCATACAACGTCACTTTTTCAACAGTGGATAGTTTCATCAAAGATATAAAATGCGGTTTTTTCGATGCGAAAACCAGATACATATTTCTGTCATTCACATAAAAATAACCTTTGTTCACGAGAATACTTACGGGAACTTTCAGACGGCAGCCGTCGATTCCCTGCTCATACATTTCATAACGCTTTACTTCCTTATATATGGAAAGAAACATATACATAGGTGATACAGCTGCTGCAGTAAAGCCTACATTTACGGAATGTTCGAGGGAGAACATTGTATTTCCCGTAAGTATATATATCAGTCTCATGAGAACAAATGATATTACTCCCATTATTGCAGAGTTTATGAGTATTCCGCTGTAAGGATTTTCTTCATATTCGATTACTTTGTTCTTATTGTCAAAATTAAGCATAGCTCTCTCTTTTTCCATTTTATAAAATAATTATAGCACAGTTGTATCCGTTGCGAATATATACATACGGAAAAACAAAAAATATTTTTTCTTTATTCTTTATATATATTTTTCCTGAAATTCTCCGACAGGTCGATTTGTGAAGCCTCGTATACTTATTTTCTGTCTGATATACATGCAGTTTTTCGGAAATCTGCAATATGCCGCCTTGAATTTATTATCCGTTTATTGTTTATACACTGCGACAAAAACGGTACAACCATTGCCGGAGCAATAAAGAAGGTTTTACATATGCCTGAAGCCGTTGAATTCAGCGTATTACATTGACGAATGTGCTGATATTTGTTAAAATAATTTGTTGAACAAGACATATACAGAGAGGGAATTATATGCTTTATTACAAAGATACTATTGCTGCGATCTCCACTCCTGCAGGGTATGGAGGAATTTCGATCATAAGACTCAGCGGCGAAGATGCATTCGGAGTCGTTGATAAGATTTTTGTAAAACCGGGGAAAAAGAGCTTTCTTGAACAGGGGGCAAATACTATCCGTTACGGGCATATTATTGATGAAAACGGAGAGGTCCTTGATGAGGTCCTTGTATCAAAAATGCCTGCACCCCATACGTTCACCACAGAAGACGTTGCTGAAATAAACTGCCACGGCGGTATAGTTGCTGTCAGAAGAGTACTTGAACTTGTCTGCCGCAGCGGTGCAAGACTTGCTCAGCCGGGGGAATTTACCAAGAGAGCATTTCTTAACGGAAGGATCGACCTTTCGCAGGCGGAGGCTATAAGCGATGTCATTACAGCAAAGACAAACCTTGCACAGTCAGCGGCTATGGGACAGCTGAGCGGCGTGTTGTCCGCAAAGATAGACGAAATAAAGCAGAAGATACTTACCCTCATTTCCAATATAGAAGTAACCATCCAGTATCCGGAATACGATGTTGAGGATGTTACGGACGAAGAATTGCTTTCTTCCCTCAGGGAGATAAAAGACGATGTTGCAAAGATACTCAAGACATACAAGCAGGGCGAGATCCTTCGTGAAGGTCTGAAAGTAGCCATCTGCGGAAAACCCAACGTAGGAAAGTCAATGCTCCTGAATGCACTTCTCAATGAAGAAAAGGCTATTGTCACGGATATCGCCGGTACGACGAGAGATATCGTCGATGAATATATTTCTCTTTCAGGTCTTCCCGTAAGGATAATCGATACGGCAGGTATAAGGGAAGCAGGGGATATAGTTGAAAAGATCGGTATTGACCGTTCACTGAAAGCTGCCAACGAAGCGGATCTTGTGTTATTCCTCTGTGACAGTTCAAAGCCTCTCACGGAAGAAGACGAAAAGATACTTGAATTACTGCAAGGCAAGAATGTAATCTATATTCTTAATAAGACAGACCTGGGAATTGACGAATCTGTAAAAGAAAGATTCAGAGATAATGTTAATCTTGAAGTTTCCGCACTTACAAAGAAGAATATAGAAAGCCTTGAAGAACTAATTATCTCTCAGGTGCTTACAAACAACGAAGACGTTATGTCAAATGCGGTTGTTACAAGCGTAAGACATAAAGGGCTTCTCGATGATGCTATGCGCAGTATCACACAGGCACTGGAGGCTGTTGAAGGCGGATTTGAGATCGACCTTGTTCAGGTTGATATAAACGACTGCTGGAGCTCTCTCGGTTCAATTACGGGAGAATGTGTCAGCGAAGATATTATTGATGAAATATTTGCGAATTTCTGTTTAGGAAAGTGAGAATAAAATGAATTACGAAGCAGGATATTATGATGTTATAGTTGTCGGTGCAGGCCATGCAGGATGCGAAGCGGCCCTTGCCTGCGCAAGAAAAGACAAAAGCACTCTTCTTCTGACGTTGCACCTTGATGCACTTGCGATGCTTCCGTGTAACCCGTCCATCGGGGGAACGGGAAAAGGTCACCTTGTCAGAGAGATAGATGCTCTCGGCGGCGAAATGGGTAAAAATATCGACAAGACCTATATTCAGAACAAAATGCTCAATACTGCCAAAGGTGCGGCGGTACATTCCCTCAGGGCACAGGCGGACAAGCATAAATACCATACGGAAATGAAGAAGGTCATCGAGACCACACCGAATCTGTTCCTTAAACAACAGCAGGCAGTAAGTCTTATCGTTGATGACGGCGTTGTCGGTGGAGTTGTTACGCAGACGGGAGCGGTATACCGCTCAAAAGCTGTAATAATATGCTCCGGAACATACTTAAAAGGAAAGATCATCATCGGCGACAGCTCATACGAAAGCGGCCCGGGTGGGATTATGCCGGCGAACTATCTAAGCGAAGACCTTAAAAAACATGGCTTTGATATTATCCGCCTGAAAACAGGAACCCCGGCAAGGGTAAACCGCAGAAGTGTTGATTTCTCAAAACTGGAAGCACAGTACGGCGACGAAAATCCCACGCCGTTCTCCTTCGAAAATGAAGAGATCGAAAAGAGAAATTATCCCTGCTATCTCGGATACACAAATGCAAAGACACACGAAGTTATCCGTGCAAACCTTCACCGTTCGCCCCTTTACAGCGGAATGATCGAAGGTGTAGGCCCGAGATACTGCCCGAGTATCGAAGACAAGGTAGTAAGATTTGCGGATAAGGAAAAACATCAGCTGTTTGTGGAACCGGAAGGCCTTGATACAGACGAATTGTACATCCAGGGTATGAGTTCATCGCTTCCGGAAGATGTACAGCTTGCGTTTATGAAAACTATTGCAGGCTTTGAAAATGTTGAGATAATGAGAAGTGCATATGCCATTGAGTATGATGCCATTGACCCGACACAGCTCAAATTATCTCTTGAAACAAGACTCGTAAAAGGACTGTTTACTGCAGGACAGATTAACGGTACAAGCGGATATGAAGAAGCTGCCGCACAGGGTATTGTAGCAGGAATCAATGCATCTGCATATATTGACGGAGTGGAGCCTCTTATTTTAGACCGTTCCACAAGTTATATCGGCGTGCTTATCGATGACATCGTCACGAAAGGAACGAAAGAACCATACAGAATCATGACATCAAGGGTTGAGTATCGTCTTTTCCTCAGACAGGATAATGCCGACAGAAGACTTACTCACCTGGGATATAAATACGGCCTTGTAAGCAAGGAAAGATATGAATCGGTCCTCAGAAAAGAAGAAGAGATAAATAATCAGATCGAAAGATTCAAAACTGTAAAGATAGCACCTACCCAAAGAGTAAATGAGATCATTACAGCAAAAGGAACAACGGCTATCAGTGGTACAATGAGCCTTTATGATCTTCTGAAGCGTCCGCAGCTTGATTATGAATCTCTCAGAGAATTCGACCCGATGGCGGATGAAGTTGACGAAAAGATCATTGCCCTTGTGCAGACAGAAATAAAATACGAAGACTACATCAAAAAACAGCACGCACAGATAGATAAATTCCGACAGATGGAATCAAAACTCCTGCCTGAAGACATTGACTATGACAATGTGGCAAACCTTCGTCTGGAAGCAAGAGACAAGCTTAAAAAGCAAAGGCCGCATAATCTCGGTCAGGCAAGCAGAATTTCAGGCGTATCACCCAGCGATCTTTCCGCATTGGTGGTATATTTATCGAAATCACAGAGAGGAGAGGAATGATGAACAGCGTCAGAGAATTGACAAATGTAAGTGTAAACAGAATTATTCCCAACCCCAATCAGCCGAGACATTACTTTGATGAAGAGAACATCAGGGAACTTGCAGAATCCATAAAAGAACTCGGCATCATTCAGCCCCTTGCGGTAATTGACAAAGGCAACGGCACTTATGAGCTTGTCAGCGGCGAAAGAAGACTTCGTGCGGCACAATTGGCAGGGCTTCAAAGAGTTCCCTGTGTTCTTGTGTCTCCTACGGAAGAAGAAAAAGAGCTTATTATGCTCGTTGAAAACATTCAGAGGGAAGATCTTACTTATATCGAGGAAGCAAGAGCATATAAAAAGATCATTGATGTCCATTCACTTACACAGGCTGAACTTGCAGAAAAAATCGGCAAGAAACAGTCAACGATTTCCAATAAACTGCGTCTTCTCAGACTCGGCGATGAGGTGCTTGACAGACTTATCGAATCGAATCTCAGTGAAAGACACGCAAGAGCTCTTCTTTCAATTCCCGATACGGAAATGAGATTAAAAGCCATTGATATCATTACGGGCAGGGATCTCAGCGTAAGGCAGACAGAACAGCTTGCTGAAAAACTCAAGAGTGAAGTGGTACTTAAATCCGGTTCGGACAAAAAGAACATAAAGACAGTATTCAATTATAAGATATATACGAACACCATCAAAGAAAGCTTCGATGCTATCATAAAGAGCGGCAAAGAAGCTACATATGATGAAGAAAAATATGACGACAGAGTAGTGGTAAAGATTACTATACCGTTCAAATAAAGTATCCGCAGGCCGCAGGCTGCACACGGAGGGCCGTGTGCGCCCGAAGGCTTTGCCTTCGGGCAGGCAGCCGCATTGCGGCTGCCGCCTGCGGCAGTGCTGAGCGAAGCGAAGCACCCGGGCGGGAAGCGGTGCTGTTGTTATTTTTTTGTTTGATTCGACTTGTGTGAGTTTTATTTATTTGTATGAATGAATGAGCACCGCGGGGTGGGCGACAAAACAAAAAATATCATATTAACACTGCAACATATTAACACTGCCAATAACCAACAGACAAAGACAAGTATGTACAAAGAAAAACAACACAGAATTATCGACACATGGAATAAACGCCCCGTTATTCTCGGAGCGTTGGTTTGTATTGCAGAAATTCTGTCAGTAGTACATCTTCACGGAATACCGAAATATCTGATCCCCATCATTCTGAATATATACATGCTCGTAATGCTCCGACGTAAAGCTATAGCGGTTTTTATGTGCGTCATCTCTTTATTTGTGTTTTTCAAAGCAGACGGAATATACGAAAATTCGCTTTTGTATGAAAATGTGTATGCTGAAAATGAGTTTGTTGTGCAGGTAATGACATACGGCGAAGCTGACGGGCAGAAAGTGCAGTATAAAGTAAAAAGCCTGTATAAAAATGATGCTTCGGGCACAGACAATAACGACAATATACTTCTCAGAATATACGATCCTTCTGTCAGGCTGAATGTGGGAGATATTTACAAAATAAAAGGTAATCTTTCCGGAGTTAAAGCAAACACAAATCCGCATACATTCAACTATAAACATTACCTTCTGAGCAATAACGTAAACTACACCCTTACGGCAGATGCAGAAAACATTACATATATTCATGATGACCATCTTCAGTTTCATTACGAAAAGATTTTTTCTCTCAGAAGTTCCTTTGAAGCTCTTGCCCGTAAATATATGAGTGAGAGAAGTGCAGGGCTACTGATGGGAATAATGTTTGCAAGCGATGATGTTGACGGAGCTGTGCTTGAAGATTTCCGAGCATTGAATGTTGCGCATGTCCTGGCAGTATCCGGTCTGCATGTCGGGATAGTATATTCATTCTTTATGGGAATAATCTCTTTTCTTAAAATAAAGAACGTACGACTCCGCAGGATACTGAAGTCCGCAGCACTGATGTTTGTATTTATGTATATTATCCTCAGCGGATGCACAGTCTCATGCATAAGGGCAGGTTTTATGATATTTATGTCCTCTGTAGCTTCGGAAATTACTTCGCTGAACAGAAGGTATGACACTCTTAATACCCTTGCGGTAATCCTTCTGATCAGTGTTCTTTTCAATCCGTTTGTGATACTCGGTGCATCGTTTGTCCTTTCCTATGCGGCGGTGCTGTCTATAATACTTATAAACCCGATACTTATGGATCTGTCAAAGAAGATCCCACCCTTGAAGAAACTTCTGCAAAATAAAATATTCTCGTATATTTTCTCTCTCATATGCGTGAGTCTGTCGGTGCAGATCGGTATGATACCTATAAATTTGGCTATATTCGGCAAAGTATCCCTTCTTTCGGCACTGTATAACGTGATAATAGTGCCGTTGATCACTCTTTCCCTTATTCTTGGAATAATTGGCTTTGTTATGCGGTTTTTAGCCTGTCCCATTTTTGGTGTGGTTGATATTTTGCTGGGTTTTGCCGCAAATATGGCTGCAATGCTGGCTGTAAATGACAAATTTGTCCTGGCAAGTTATCATGTAAACGGCTTTGCAATTGTTCTGTACTATTCAATAGCCCTGATTCTGTTCGGATATGTAAATGTGAAAGGAAAATATGCGGTGTTGTGTATTTCAGCACTGCTTGCAGTGAGCCTGATTTTCAATGTTTCAGATTATCTGCCCGGAAATTCTTCCGTATGTTTTATGGATGTTGGATTCGGGGACTGTGCAATAATCAGGACAAAGGATAACGAGTGCATCATCATTGATGGTGGAGGAGGATTCTATGGAGGCGATACAGCAGGAGAGATACTTCTTCCGTATCTTTACGGAGAAGGTATACATAAGGTCAATGCGATAATTGCCACTCACTCCGATGCAGATCATATGGGCGGTATTGTGGGAATGATTGGAAAGATACCCATAGATACGGTATACGCAAATGATGACGGTGGAGTGTTATACGACGAACTGAAAGAACTTTGCAGACTTTACGGCGTCGGAACAGAATGTCTGTATTCCGGAGACAGCATTTCTTTTACCGGATGTGCGATCAACATACTCAGTCCCGATGAAAACAGAAAGTATTCTACACTCAATGACAGATCCATTGTTTCGGAAGTTATTCTCGATGAAGTAAAATTCCTGTTTACGGGAGATGCAAATAAGGATTCGGAAAGGACTGTTCTGGAAAACTCCGAAACATTTGCCCTGAAATACGACATACTCAAATCCGCACATCACGGATCGGATTTTGCAACGGAAGAGTTTATGACGAGATTATTTACAGATGTGTGCGTCATAAGTGTGGGAAACAACGGTTATGGTCTTCCGAAAGAAGAGTACATAAATTCATTGTCCGCAGTAGGAGTAAAATGTCTTCGTACAGACGAATACGGACTTATAAAAATAGTCCCCACAGGAAACGGCGGATATGATATAATGAACTACACAGGAGGGTGGCACGAAGTAAGATGAATTTAAATGAAAAGATAACTGAGCTTGCACTGAATACAGGTGCATCGGATGTGGGTTTTTCAGATGTACAAGGTCTGAATGATTACGGATATCCCAGAGCCGTAAGTGTGTTTGTAAAGCTTCTTGACGGTGTGGTAAATCAGATAGATGATGCGCCCACATATGAATATTATTCTCATTACAAATCCGTAAATACCCTCATAAACGATCTGACCCTGAAGATCGGCATGCTTATCGAAAAAGAAGGCTATGAAGCCATGAGCATTTCTTCCTCCCAGAGTATTGAAGAAAGAGAAGGATATAAGGGAAGTTTCCCTCACAAGACCGCTGCAACGAGAAGCGGCAAAGGTTATATAGGAAAGAGCGGACTCTTTGTTCACAAAGATTTCGGCCCGAGACTGCGTATCGGAACAATACTTACAGACGCCCCCATTGAGACGGGAATGCCGAAAGAAGACAGCGACTGTAATAACTGCAATCTGTGTGTGAGTGCCTGCCCTGCAAGTGCCCTTTACGGAAAAGAGTGGTATGCGGGAATTCCTCGTAATGAACTGTATGATCCGAGAGCCTGCAGTGAGTTTATGAAAAACCATTTTTCTCATATCGGAAACGGCTTTGTCTGCGGAATATGTATGAGAATTTGCCCGAAAGGAAAGAAACGGCAATAAAATGCTTTGGAATTTGCCGGTTATGTTGTAATATAATAAATACAGATGACAGGAGGTATTTATGAACTTTATTGATAAATTTGTACAGAAACACAGAAATTTCGGTATTAAAAACCTGATGATGCATGTAAGCATACTCACTATGATCGTTTTCGTGGTAAATATGCTGAGTAACGGACGGCTTATTCCGTTTTTGTATCTTAACAGAAACCTTGCCATCGGCAATATGCAGATATGGAGATTTGTGACATTCCTGTTTATTCCGCAGACCACGAGTATTTTCTGGATACTGTTTTCCGTATATCTTTATTACATTCTTGGTACAGCACTTGAAAATGTAATGGGAACCTGCCGTTTTAACCTTTATTATGGCACTTGTGCACTTGCGACGATAATCGCTGCGCTTGTTTTCGGGGGAGTATATACGGGAACATATGTAAATATGTCGATATTCCTTGTGTTTGCGTATTACTATCCGAACTTCATAATAAATCTGTTCTTTATTTTCCCCATAGAAGTGAAGTACCTTGCATTTTTCGATCTTGTGCTTCTTGCAATATCACTCATAAGAGCACTTCTTGTATTCGATATCGCAACGATACTTTCTATCCTCGCTCCGTTTGCGGGAATCTTCCTGTTCTTCGGTCCGACGATGATGAACGGTTTCAAGGCGTATAAGCGTCGCAGGGATTTTCAGAAAAAAATGAGAGATTAGTAATGCTCGTCTGAAGAATTTATACTTCGCATTAAGCAGATCCAAACAAATAAAAATTGCCACCCGTAAGGGTGGCTTTTTAATGCCTGTCAGAATTTCCATATATGTCGTTGTGTTGTTTTTCTGTATACATCTGTAATGTCAGTCTGATCCATATATGGTTTCGGTCAGACTACAGGAAGAATGGTTCTTGTTTTTTAGAAACAAAATTCCTGTTATGTAGGAGATGTGTAATCTTATGGTGTGTTACGGGTATGTTTTTAAATATATTTCAGCAGAATATTTTCGGTTTCTTCTATATCCTTTTTAATCAGCGCACGCATACTGTCCTTATATTTCGACAAATCCGCTTCACGCAAAGCCGGCAGTATTCTTGCTATATATGACGGTTTTGCTGCCCCGAGCTGAGCAAGTGCTTTTATACATTGTCTGGCGGTGATGGGTTTGTCATCTGTAATATGAGTGAGATAATCCGTCAGTACAGAGTCAAAACGGTTTTCGTCGTCCCATTTCGCATTTGCCGCAAGAATACACAATGTCCTGTTGCGCACATATGATTTCGGGTGGTTAATTAATGATGCGAACTCATCAAAATATCCGTACCATATGTCCGAATCATTGCTTTCGGATATGATCCGGTCTGCAAATGCGCAGGCCTGTTTATCGTCCTTTGCGGTGAGCTTTGATATAATTTCCTCCATCATAGTACTCTCCTTTGAGTTAATGTATATACTATTTCTTCTTTGGTGACGGAAGTTCGTCATACATAGCGCTGAGCAGCTCAGCAAGAAAATCCTTATCATCAACATATTTATCAACGCAGGACAAAATCAATAAGTGTCGGTTTGTCTTATAAACCGTTCCGTTTCGGAATTTACCTGCTGCGGATTGTCTCCGTTGGAAAAATGAGCAGCATTTTCAATGATATGTAACGGGTATCCTGTTTTTTTCGCCCATGCTTTGCAATACTGTTTTACTTTTCCGGTATTGTCTTTATCTCCGAGCAAGATAAGTACGGGACAATTTAGTTGAAGATCCATGTTTTCCTGCGCAAACTTGCCGTAAGCAATATCCATCTGCTCTATGATTTGTTCCTTGGATAAAGGTGCGAGCATTTCTGTCATCTTTTTATAAGAATAATCTGTCATGGATACGGATTTTGCCATACTTTTGCGCAGTAACTTATCTGTAAATAATTTTGCCATTGGTTTGACTTTAGAAAGCCACCACAGATCCGATTTGGAATAATACTCTGTTCCGAATGGCGTTGTGTCGATACCGATAAAACATTGTACTTTTTCAGGATATAGGTGAGCAAACATCTGCGACGGGTAACCGCCCATTGACATCCACACAAGACAGACTTTTTCAATGAGTTCCTGCTCCAGTATACTGTTTAAATCTCTTGCGGTGTTTTCATAGGAGAAATGATCATAAGGCACAGATAAACCGTGCATGGGAACATCCCATGTAATTACAATATATTCATTCCTGAAATATTCCACCTGTTTTTCGAACATTGTGTGATCGGCAGTCAGGCCATGGGTAAAAACGATTGCGCTTTTGTGCGTATTTTGGGGCCTTTCGATCCAATAATGAACCTCTCCCCCTGCTCCGCAAATTGTTTTATGCTCCATAATATACCTCCGATGCCTCCGAAAAAATTGTAGTGTGCAAATCAATAATTTTTATTTATTAATTTACATATATCCTGTTTCATTATACCACACAATCTCTTTCGCTTACAATAAATGCCACAGCAATATACACTATGGCATTTTGTATTGTTTTTATGTTGATTATTTCCCGTTCAGTGCACCGTCCGCACCGTACTGAGCTTCCTCGGGAAGGAATCCTTCGTATTCAAGCTGTGCAATAAGCTCATCACGGGAGAAGTCTGCATATTCAAGATATGATTTCGCACTCTCAAGAGCTTCTGCGCACCAGTCTGCTTCGCAGCCATCAATTGCATATGAGATTTCTGTTTCGGTAAACCCTTCAAATTCAAGCTGTTGTTTCAGAGCCTTGTAAGACATTCCCGAATGTTCAATACAAGACTTTGCGCACTCAAGAGCCTCTTCATACCAGTCCGCACCGCAGTTTTCCACAGCGTATTTTATCTCTTCCTCCGTAAAGCCATCAAATGTAAGCTGATCTATCAGTCCTGTATACGAAAAATACGAGCACTCAACATAATACCGGGCACATTTATGGGCTTCATCATACCAGTCTGCTCCGCAGTATTCGGCGGCAAATATTGCATCATCAAAGGAGTATCCCATCCACTGCAGAGTTTCCACAAGCTCATTATATGAGATATCAAAATACTCGAGCTGTTTGTGTGCTTCTTTAAGAGCTTCTTCCTGAACATCGGTCATATTTTCCGGAACAGTGATGCTGTGAGCAGGTTCCTTCACCGGTACAAACATAACATTTGAAAATATGTAAGAAAAGATGCCTATGACCATGATCAGCACAAACACAACGATCACTATACCGATGCCTGTTATTGCCGGGACTGAGCTTTTACGACGGGTATTGCCTCCTGCTGTCGGGCGACTGTGCACAGACGGTTTCTTCTGTCCCTGATTCTCACGGGAACTGCGGTTGTCTTTATATGAGGATGTGTTGGATATTTTGTTTTGCTCCGCTTTGCAGTACGGGCATTTCTTTGCACTTTGTTTTATTACGCTTCCGCATACAATGCAGTCTTTTGTGTTGTTCATGGAAAACTCCTTTCTGTAGTACTAATTATATACAGTATCTATTGCATATTGTGCTTCCTCTTTGCTGAAATGACGGGAATTCACAAGATAATCAAACATTTCTTCTTCCGGAAGAAGAGGCCGATTATTTTCAGAATGAGTCATTTCTGTATTTTTAAGATACAGTACAGCCTGCTCATTCCAGTCTATTCCGCATTCATCTGCAAGCTTGTTTGCTTCATCCCGTGAAAAAGTGATGTCTTCCAGCTTTCTGATAAAGTCTTCTCTTGACAGATAATGATTTTCCGCATCGAGAAGTATCCTCTCGTACTCTTCGTTACGCAGTTCATCTCCGTGCTTGGTATAAAAGTTGATTCCGACAGTAGCAGCACCCAAGACGATCAATATGCTGATTGCGTATAATATTCCTGTACGGAGAAACGAACCGATGTTGCGATGCCCGCTCTGATTGCCGTCAGATGAAAGTACACTTTTGCAATAAGGGCATTTTTTAGCATTTTTCTTTATTACGGAACCGCAGAAGGGACATTCATATGTATTGTTCATAAATTCTCCTTTCTGCCGTTACTGTTCATCCTGTTCATATGCATTTTCCATAGCATATTTCGCTTCTTCTTCGGTGAAGAACTGTACCTCTATGAGGTACCAGTACATTTCATCCTTTGTAAACGGGATGCCTTTATAATTCTTTACATACAGTACAGATTGCTCTTTCCAGTTAATTCCAGAATTTGCGGCAATAATTTCCGCCTCTTCATCTGTGTAACCGTTTCGTTTGAGTTCCCTGATAAAGAACCCTCTTGAATAATAGTTGTCTTTTGTTACCCGCAGTGTCGCTTCGTACCTTCTGCTGCCGTCATTTGTGTTGACCCTTTCATACTTCGGAGGCAGATTACTGAAAAACACACATAAAACCATCAGGCAGACGAGGAGAATTACAGATGTACGGAAATATTTACTTTGTTTTTTCTTATTTGCCGTCTGATTGTCTGCAGTATTATGTACTTTGCTCTTGCAGTACGGACATCTTCTTGCTCCGCTTTTTATTTCAGAGCCGCAGACACGGCAATATGTGCTTTCTCTTTTCATCATGTTCTCCTTTCGTGAAATCTGTTGCATTATATCGTTACGACGTATACACTGCCAAAGTTACATTCAGCTCTTTCTGATGATTGTCTTGTAAAAGTCAACACCCATGGGAAGTGTGCCACTGTAAATGTTCTCGTCAAGACCGTGAATGCTTGCGTATTGCTGTGAGTCAATATAAAGCGGTGCGAAACGGATCGCATTTTCGCAGATTGAGCTGTAATACTTTGCATCTGTTCCGCCTGTCATTACATACGGGCTTACTCCCACTCCCGGATATATGTCATTTATTGTCTTTTCAACAAGACGGAACTCTTCACTCATAAAATCTACTATGGGACACGGATAATCCTGATAAATTACTTCAGTTTCAATGTCATATTTCTTTGCAACATCACTTATTACTTTTATACTGTTCTCATTATCCTGATGATGGATAAAACGCATATTTCCTACGACATACGCTTCCTGCGGAAGTACGTTTGCGCCGTCGGCACCTTTTGCCATGGTGAAGGCGAGAGTTGTCCGCATCATGGCTCCGGCGGCTGAACTTACCATAGGAACGAGCTTTATGATGAGCGGACGGAATATGCCCATGTTGGCAAAAATGAGCTTCATTCCGAAATCCATGTTCGGTGCAAGACGACGGAACATTTCACGTACTGTCGGGGTGAGCTGTGCATCAAAAGGATTTTTCTTTTCCACATCTGCCATAAATTTGCCCAGACGCACAAGGGGAGTGTTTTTTCCCGGGGCACTTGCGTGGCCGCCTTTGCCCTTTGCTGTAAATTTCACATCTCCGTAACCTTTCTCAACGACGCCGACCATTGCATATGTACCTTTTACTCCTGCGATAGGTTCTTCGATTATCATTCCGCCTTCATCCAGAAGAAGTTTCAGGTGTATATTATTGTCTTTGAGATACTGTACTGTTTTCGGTGCGCCGTCTCCGCTCCATTCTTCCGTACAGCTGCTTGCGATATATACATCGCATTTGGGCGAGTATCCTTCTTTTATAAGCTCTTCCACGGACGTAAATATGCAGAAAAGAGATGCTTTTGTGTCTACGGCACCTCTGCCCCAGACTTTTCCGTTTTCGTCAAGGTCTCCGCTGAACGGACTGTGCTGCCACACACCGTTTGCTTCAACGACATCGTGATGGCTCATAAGAAGAATCGGTTCACCATCTCCGTTACCTTTCCATCTGAAAAGAATACTGCCGTCAAAAACGTGCTTTTCGCAGTTTTCGTGAACGAGAGGGAACAGCTTTTCGAGAGTTTTGTGAAACTCATAGAATTTTTCCCTGTCTGTCTGATCTCTGTGAGAGATTGTTTCAACTTTTACCATTTCAGACAAAGCTTTGCCATAGTTTTCCGCCCTTTCGGATGTATCAAGCTGTACTTTTGCTGTTTTTGCGGACGTCGGTTTTACACTTGCTGTTTTTAAAACAAGTAACAATACTGCCGCAACAATTATAGCTAAAATGATAAGAACTATTTTCATGTATAAACCTCCTCAGATCTTTCCTTTTTTAAAGAGTACATATCCTATGAGCAGTGCCAGAGCTCCTGCCGGTAAAAGCAGAACGCTTGTCTGTGAAATCATTGACGGAACGAAGATGCACAGCAGTGTCATTAAAAGAAGTGGAATGACTGCTATCTTCGGACTCTTCATAAAATATTTAAGTCCCAGAGCACCGAAAAGTGCGGGAACAACATTGTTGAACGCAGGAATGAGTGCTTCCGACTGGAGTATTGGCTGAAGCGGTACCATAAGGATTACTCCGATGATGATAACCACAGTGGTTACGATGGAACTTACGGCAACACTGATTGTTGAGATTATTTCATGCTCCGGAGTTCCCGATTCCGTGCCTGCAATGTCCTTTGAGTTCATTACGCAGGGGATCTTCATGTTCGTTACGTTTCCCGTAATAAACGAAAGATAGCTTCCTCCCACGCCGAGCATCGGTGCGTATACCAGAAATTCCACTATAGCAACGGGAATATATATAGCCCCTACATTCATAAATCCTTTTAAGAAGCCGGCAAGGGAAGGCATTGTGTCATTGATCATACCGATGACAAATGGTACGGCAACGAGCATGAGCGTACCGAGTATCAGCGTAAAACGACCTAACCGATGAAGTGATTCATTGAAATCATTGAAGAATTTTTGTTTATCGTTCATTCTGTCCTCCTACACCATAATATTTACAACAACTGCAGCCGCCAT
The DNA here is from genome assembly GCA_015058295.1 of Anaerofustis stercorihominis. GTDB lineage: Bacteria > Bacillota > Clostridia > Eubacteriales > Anaerofustaceae > SVCP01. Next base: position 71,687 of record SVCP01000002.1, on the reverse strand, counting down.
AGCCACGAGCATACTTGCGGCAAGACTGAAGTTTTCAAGAGATTTCATATTCTTTTTCTGAATCAGATACTCGAATACCGCCATTACGGCACCGGCCACCACAGCCACGAACAGCGGCATATAATCACTTCCGCCATGAGGAAATACTTTTCCTATGTATGAACCGATATAAGCGGCACAAAGTCCGACGAACATTGCAGTTGTCGCATGAGCTCCGAAAGATCTGTTTTCTCCCTTCTGAACGTCTTCCTCAGTCGCCTTCGTATTTTCAGCCTCAGGCCTGGTGTTAAGTTTGTTCATATATTTTTTAAGGAAGAATATGCAACAGAATATCCCTCCTAAAATACCTGCTGTCATAACAAGGGCAATAGTTACAAATGCGCCGATGTTAAGCTCCGCTAAATTAAGTCCCGAAAGACCGATGCTCTGGGCTGCGATCTGTGCAACATTGAGTTCGTACTGCAGCGCACCGATTACAGAAAGACGAAGCCATGAAAACGGTACACCAAGCGTTCCGCTGAGAGCGATGACTCCCAGGAGTATGCTTACAGACGGCAGAAGAGTAAATGTCGCACTTGCGGTAATGGATTTTTTGAGAACTTTCTTGTCCATACCGATTGCCAGTCCCGCTTTATAGCTTTTAATCAGAAATACAAAACACATAGCAGTAATAAACAGGAGTACGAACGCTACTATAAGGTAGAAAACTCCTGAGTTTACGCTTTCATAATAATTATTCATGAGAATGAGTTCCTCCGTATATATTGTAATTTTATTGTACCACGAATCGGTATTTATTCCAACAGATAAATGGGGGCAGAAAACTTTGCGGGAGTATATTATAAAGTCATACATTCAGATATATCTTGCGGAACTATTATTTTCTGTTTTGCTGTGTGGATTATCCACACAAAATGTGGATAAGTCGTTGATAAGTCATGCAAATTGTTGAAATATGGTTTTCGCAAAACAGAAAAATATGTCACATAGTCAGAGCACTTGTTTTTGCTTTGAGTGTTATATTACATGATATCCCGCATGGCGGAAGGTGATAGTTTTGTATGTGCAATATACCGGCAGAAAATTTATGTAAAAATGCTTGACAAACATTGATAATATGATATAATAAACACAGAGTTAGCTGATGCTAACTTGAAGAACGAATAGAAACGCTGTATGGCCGTCCGTATTATTTCGACAAAGCCACGTTTATTCCACCCCTTACGGTTATACGGTGATTCGGATCATAAAGTCAAAGAGGCAGGATAAAGTCCTGTCTTTTTGTTTGTGTATGTCTTATACCGATATAAATGATGGCCTGTTGCATATGATAATACGAAAATATTGCCGAAACCGTGATTTTATATGCCGTAACTGCCGGTAATATGGCTGTACCAAAAAAGGGACCGACGAATTTATGCGGATTTTAAGGGAATTTTTATTTTTTCCGCACACAACTAAGAAAAGTGAGATAAGTATACAATGCTTTTCTTGTAAATGTTTCAGTGTTGTTGTATAATAAAACGTAAACTGAAACGGAGGGTACAGATGAGCTATCAGGTTTTATACAGAAGGTTCCGTCCGACGACTTTTGCCGATATAGCAGGGCAGGAGCATATAACGGAAATACTCAAAAATCAAATTAAAAACAACAGGGTTGCTCATGCGTATCTTTTCTGCGGAAGCAGAGGTACAGGCAAGACCACTACAGCAAAGGTTTTTGCCAATGCCATAAACTGTTTAAGCCCCGTTGACGGTGAGCCCTGCGGAAAATGTGCATACTGCACATCAAATGATATATCCGATGTTATTGAAATTGACGCTGCAAGTAACCGAGGCATAGATGAAATAAGACAACTCCGTGACAAGGTAAATTATATGCCTGCGGTGGGAAAATACCGTGTGTATATTATAGACGAAGTTCATATGCTCACTACGGAAGCTTTCAATGCCCTTCTGAAGACGCTTGAAGAACCTCCGGAGCATATAGTGTTCATATTTGCAACGACGGAAGCTCATAAACTGCTTCCCACCATACTTTCAAGATGCCAGAGATATGACTTTGCGAGAATTCCTCTTAGTGTACAGGTGGCAAGGCTTAAAGAAGTGCTCGGACAGATCGGTGCAGGATACGAAGAAGAAGCTCTGAATATTATTGCTGAAAACAGCGACGGTGCCCTCAGAGATGCACTTTCATTTCTCGATAAAGCGCTGAACTTCGGAAGCGGCGATATGCTCACTGTTGAAGATGTTACTGCGGCACTCGGGTTGATGGGAAGTGCGGATGTTGTGTCTATCGCACAGAATATTCTCAGGGAGGATGTGAACGGTGCATTTGTGTCTCTTAATAAAGCCATACACAACGGTGCTGATCCGCTGAATATAATCTCACAGCTTATTGACTATTTCCGTGACGGTATGATCTGTCTGAATACGTCGAACCCGTCGGAGATAATTCAAAAGGGGCAGCAATATATTGAAAGCGTAAAGGAAAGTGCAAAGGTTCTCGACAACGAATGTTTCGTCATATTCATAACATCTCTCTCAAGGCTCAAAGCCGATGCGAGATATGCTCCCGATGTGAGAAGTCTTCTTGAATGTGAGATCGTAAGGCTTTCTGACAGAGAAACACTTATCGGAGACTATTCCGCAGCGGCAAGGATAGAACAGCTTGAAAAGAAGCTTGCCGGTCTGAGTGAAAAGGTCAAGGAATTATCTTCCGGAGAAGTCAAAGTCATCAGGGAAGTAGTAACGGCTCAGGTCACTGAAGAACCGAAGGAAGAGCTTCCGGCACCGAGAGAACACCGTACGTCCATGTCTCTTCCGCCGAAAGAATATTATTCGGACAAGACTGAAATCCGACGTCTGCAGGATGCAATCAGCTTTGCATCGAATTATGTAATGAACCGTGACAGGAATATTCTGCTTCGTTCCATCTTTGACAACCTGCGTGTGTACGGATACACGGAAGATACGATATACGTATATCCCACGGCGGTGGCTGTTCCTATTATGGACAGTTACGACAAACGAGGCGGAAAAGAGATTCTTGAAAAGGCAATATTTGAGAAACTGTCCCGGCAGTACAATGTTATCGTAACACAAAAACCTGCGAAAAAACCGGAAGGTCCTGCAAGAGCACAAAGCGGGCCCGATCATTCTGTACCGAACAGACCGAATCTTCGTTCGGGCAGAAGAAATATAGATGTTAAGCAGATACAGGAAAATATCATAGAGCCTGAAATATCAGAACCGGCTTATGCCGACATACCGGCGGAGGCATACAATATAGAAAATCTCAGCGAACCGGTATATGAGGCGGAGGCTGTAAATGACACAGTAAACGATGAATTCGATATCCCGGATATCCTTCCGGATACTGCGGGAGACGATTTTCAGGATTTAATAAATGACACATTCGGTGAACTGACCGAACTTTAATACGGAGGGAAATTATGGGTAAATATTCAAACAAAGGAAATAAAGGTCTCGGTGGCGGAGCAAATATGCAGTCACTTCTCAAACAGGCGCAGAAAATGCAGGAACAGATGCAGAAAGCTCAGGAAGAAATTTTAAGCGCTGAATACGAAGCAACAAGCGGCGGCGGAGCTGTAAAAGTTGTGGTCGGCGGCGACAAATTTATCCGTTCACTTGAGATCGAAGCTGACGTAGTGGATCCGGAAGATGTTGAAATGCTTACAGACCTTGTTACAGCTGCTGTAAACGAAGCACTCAGACAGGTAGATCTGACAACTCAGGAAAAAATGGGTGCCATTCAGGGCGGAATGCCGATGATGTAATATGGCATACTCACAGTCTCTGAATGAACTGGTAGCAGCTCTGTCAAAGCTTCCCGGTATCGGAAGAAAAAGTGCTCAGAGGATAGCCTATCATCTTGTGACTTCCGACGAGGAATATGTAAAAAATCTTTCCGATGCAATACTCAATGCGAAGGAAAAGACACATTACTGCTCAGTCTGCAACGATATGACGGAGGATGAAATCTGCCCGATCTGTGCATCGGATAAGAGAGACCGTTCTCTTATATGCGTTGTTGCAGAGCCTAAAGATGTGGTTGCTATTGAAAAGACCAAGGAATACAAAGGCCTTTATCACGTGTTGGGCGGACTGATTTCCCCTATGGACGGAATCGGACCAAATGATATTTCTATCTCAAAGCTTATCGGAAGGCTCAACGGCGAAGTAAAAGAAGTTATCCTTGCAACAAGCCTCAGCGTTGAAGGAGAGACGACGGCAATGTATATTGCGAGAATGATCGCTCCCCTCGGAGTGGCTACGAGCCGTATCGCAAAGGGTATCCCTGCAGGCAGTGAGCTTGAGTATGCGGATGAAGCGACTATTGCAAATGCTCTGGAAGGCAGAAGGAAAATATGATTTAAATAAGGCATATTGCCTTATTTTTTTACACAGAAAAGAGGTGTTTCAGAAAAACAGAAGGATCAGTTCTTGCTATAAGAAGCATTCTTCTTGTATATATGAACTATGCTTCCTGCATATATGATGTTATAGGAAGTATAATTCATATACAGAGCTTATCGGAGGAAGAAAAATGCTTATTTTCGACTTACACGTAATCGGGGACAAGCTTTACTACATACGCAAACGTGCTTCTCTCACACAGGCAGAAGTTGCGGAAGCCGCAGACCTTTCCGACAGAACATATGCAGAGATCGAAAGGGGTACGGTGAATATGCGTCTGGGCACATTGCTTAAAATATGTAATGCCCTTGACATTACCCCTGACGAAATTCTTACGGAAAATAATTACACTTTATCGGACAGAGAGGACGAGCTTATGACAATGCTTTATTCCTGTTCAAAGAAAGAACGGGAGACTGCTCTCAGTCTTCTCAGTGTGTACCTCGATTCACTGAAATAGCATAGCGGTGTTTTCCTATCCGCTTAGTACCTGCGAAAAAAGCCCGTCGTAACTGCGACGGGCTGCTTGCTTTTTTACATATACATTGTTGATGTTTTAAGACTCATACCTGAGTTCATTATTCAGTACGCTTATAAGGTGATATCCTTGCGGGTGATAAATATCTTCACATAAATACTCCAGTGCTTTTGTTAATTGGTCTGTTCTCGTCTGAACTTTTTGCGGCTCGTGAATCATGTATCCGTAAAGTATATTACACCATATGTAATCTGTGGAAGAATCTTCCGCAATATATTTATATGAATTCATAAAAGCTTTGAAATCCGAAACCCCATACCGGTAATCTCCTTCACTTCCTGTTTCACCGAATCTTTTAAATTCATTGAGAGCACTTGTCGCATTTATTTTACAAAGTTCCTCAAGGTCGGATGTGTCATTTATTTCATATATCCAAAGACTGCAGAAGATTATGCACATGATTATAAGCATTGAGATAAGCGTTTTATGTATTTTCTTCATGTCATTAACTCCGTTTTTATTAATATTATAGCATATAATAAAAACGACCGATACAATTACAGTTTATTTCTCTGCGAATTACGGGCGGGAGGCGGTGTTGCTGTTCTGTCTGTGAGATTTTTCATATATGGGATATAGATATTGATATTTATGTGTGTAATAATACCGCCGGGGTGGGGGACAGATGCGAAAACATATAAAAAGCCTTACATATATAATGTAAGGCTTTGTTTTTATAATGAAAGGAATCTCGCGAGGAATTCTTTTGTTTCGGGCCTCTGTGGAGCACCGAAAATCTGTTGTGGTGGTCCGTCTTCACAGATAACACCTTTGTTCATATAAATTACACGGTTGCTGACATCTCTCGCAAATGCCATTTCGTGAGTTACGACGAGCATAGTCATGCCTTCGTTTGCAAGATCTTTCATTACAGAAAGAACTTCTCCTACCATTTCCGGGTCAAGGGCACTTGTGGGCTCGTCAAATAAAAGCACATCCGGGCTCATTGCCAGCGCACGGGCGATTGCGACTCTCTGTTTCTGTCCGCCGGAAAGCTGATGCGGCTTGGCATTGATGTATGGTGCCATTCCTACTTTTGTAAGGAATTTCATAGCGTTTTCTTCCGCTTCCTGCTTGTCTCTTCCGAGAACTTTCGTCTGACCGATAATGCAGTTTTTAAGAACCGTCATATTTGCGAAAAGGTTGAAAGACTGAAAAACCATACCCACATGGGAACGGTATTCGTTCTGTCCGCCTTTGAGTGTTTCGATATTCTGTCCGCGATAAAGAATCTCACCGCTTGTGGGTGTTTCCAGAAGGTTTATGCAGCGAAGAAGAGTACTTTTACCGGAGCCGGATGAACCGATGATACTTGTTACATCACCTTTGTTTACGGAGAAGTCGATATCTCTGAGTACTTCGTTTTTGCCGAATGATTTTGAAAGATGATTTACCTGTAAGATTGCTTCACTCATTTTCTGCCTCCTTTTCCGCTTTCTGTTTTTCTGTTCGTTTCTTTTTCTTGTCGCCACGATAATTATATGTGCCGCTTGTAAGGGCGAGAGTATCCGTTGTTGCAACGTCGAAATTGTCCGGTCCGTCCATAAGGTCTTCCCACCATCTGAGAAGGATTGACGAGATTACCGTAAGAGCAAGGTAAAGTACCATTGTGATTGCCGCTGACGGGAAATATACGTATTTCGCTCCGGCGATGGCCTTATGGGTTGTGAAAAGCTCCGTATATCCGATGATGAACATTACGGAAGTATCTTTGATGTTGATGATAAAGTTGTTACCTATCTGCGGGATAATATTTTTGATGGTCTGCGGCAGGATTACATAAAGCATGGTTTTCAGATGATTCATACCGATTGCCTTTGCGCCTTCTGTCTGTCCCGGATCGATGGAAAGAATACCGCCACGGACAGTTTCCGCCATATAAGCACCTGTATTGATAGATACTACCAGATATGCAGTTGGGATTACATCAAGGTTTACCATGTTATTTGTAAAATACGGTATGGCAAAATATATAAACATTGCCTGAAGTACCATCGGTGTGCCTCTGAATACTTCAACATATATTCTCACGATACCACGGATAATCCACAGAAACCCTCTCTTGAAAATATTATCATTTTTTGTATACGGAATAGTCTGCAGTATACCGCATACGAGCCCGATAATACACCCTATGGCCGTTGCCACAAATGCAAGGGACAGGGTACTGACTATACCGCTGAGATACTGTGATGAAAATTCACCCCAGATTTTCACTATATCCGCATATAATGTTGTAAATTTGTCCATTTGTAAATTCCTCTTTTTTCTTTTACAGTGATAAAGAGTGTCAGATGACACTCTTTATATTTTATCATTTATTCTTAATATTATCTACAATATTATATATCGTTTTATCAGTTACCTACCGGCTGGATTGCGATTGCGTCTGCCATAATGTCATTGAAGTCAGCAGCTGTCATCGGAGCGAGAACTTCGTCGATTGCATCGTGGAGAACTGTATTTCCCTGTTTTACTGAAATACCGATGTTGATGTCGCTGTCGTCTACTTCGAAGTCATTGTCTGTTCCTGCGAAATCGAGGATCTTCATTGACGGGTAAGCGAGAACTGCAGCCTGTGCTGTAGGCATATCTGTGCAGATGAAGTCCACATCTCCTGTTTCAAGTGCCATAAGCATTGCCGGAGCTGTATCTTTTGCTGTCTGAATGTCTGCACCCTGAATCTGCGGGAGGCATGTGTCATACCAGATCGTTCCGAGCTGTGAAGTACATCTTCCGCCTGCAAGGTCATTGATTCCTGCAGCATTTGCGTATGCACTGTCTGCTTTTGTTACGCAAACGATTGTTGCATAAAGGTACGGGCCGGCAAAGTCAACCTGTTCTTCTCTGTCCGGAGTCATTGACTGACCTGCGATAACAGCATCAACTTTTCCTGACTGAACTGCGGGAACGAGTGAATCCCAGTCAAGACGAACGATTTCCAGATCCCAGCCGTTAGCTTCGCAGATCTTTTTAGCCATCATTACGTCATAGCCGTTTGCATAGTCGTTTGAATCTTTAATGGGAACAGCGCCGTTTGAGTCGTCAGCCTGTGTCCAGTTGTACGGTGCATAAGCACATTCCATAGCTACTGTAAGTACGCCGTCTTCAACGCCTGTTGTGGGTTCGTCATCACCGCCGCATGCAGCGAAAGTGAAGAGCATCATGATTGAGAGTAAGATTGCTGTGATTCTTTTCATTTTTTTACTTCCTTCCTGTATTGGGTAATTTTGTCTTAAAACCGAAACAGGACCGCTCTGTCAAGCGATCCTGATAAATACGAAGCAAGCAAAAATAAAATTATGCCAACACCGAATTTCGATAGCGCTTCACAAAGTTTACAATGTGACAGTCCGGCAGGTATTCCCTGACGACCCAGCAATGCGAACTTAGGCAAGTTCGCACCCTTCGGCGGAAGTCCCTTTCACTGAAGGCGATAGCCTGTTACCTTTCAGGTACTGATGAATTCCGCGCCTCTATCCGAGCGATTCTTTGTTTCTGATTTTGTGCCATTGTACAATAAAGATACGGCCTTGTCAATAGCAAAATATGAAAAAAACGAAAAATTTTTACTGAATTTTCTGAATACGGAAACTTTTCGGCTGTAATCTATATGAAAAAAGCACAGTTTACGGTATAATTAAATAAATAATACAACAGATAGCATATGCTTTAAATATTTGGACAGCGAGGAAAATATGAGCGATAAATTAAACACCGTTACATGCTCTGCCTGCGGGCTTCAATACTCAGAAGGGGAGAAGAGATGCCCTCTTTGCGGAGTTAAAAACAGAAAATTTAATATATTTGTATCACTCACATCGAAAAAGGAGGATCCGTACGGCGAAAGGGATAGCAGGCAGAATTCAAAAAAAGAAAACAGCAAACCTGCCGCAAAAGCCCGTCCTGCTTTCAATACGACACGAAACACAAGCGACAGAAAAACAGTATCGGATGCTTCTGCCGACACGATTGTGAAAATCATTGTATCTGTTCTTGCCGTAATGTTTACGGGTCCGTTCGGAGTGTTTATTGCGGCGTATATCCTTTCCCGCCATAAACACTCACGCTGATCTGCTGTCGGTTACCGACAGAGTATGACGGTGAATAAAGATTATTACATATCCGGTCTGTTTTGAAACAACTGACAAAGGAGACTGCTATGAAAGAATTTGTTGAAACGATCATCTGCCGGAAGTGCGGAAATAAACTTGCCAAAGGGGAGACGCGATGTCCTGTCTGCGGTTCAAAAAAGATAAAAGTACAACTGAGCGGATTTGAAGAGCCTGACGAAGCGACAAAAAGATTAATGCGTGCTTACGATATGGCAAATGAGTACTTAAAGACAAATAAAAAGAGCGTAAAAGATGTTACGGCATATCTTACGGAAAGTGGCTTTATGTACGATGAAGCTGTTGCCGCAGCGGAAAAGGCCGTGGATGAGTACAGACTTTTCGATTCTTTCACAAGAAGAGAGTTTGTATTTGGAATAGTATGCAGAGTCGGTGCGCTTGTAATCGGCGGTATAATTGTGTGGATATTGCGTTCTCTTGGAAATTTCTGATCTTTTCTGTTCGACTTACTCGGATTGAATATAAAAAGGTGAAGTTATGAAGGGTATTAAAAGCGAAGTCAGAGATATAACAAATGCAGATATGCGGATCAGAAGCTATCTGAAAAACACAAACAAGGCATACTCACAAAAATCCCTGACGGAAAAACTTGTTTCCGAAGGGTACAGTATTGAAACAGCATTATATGCAGTGGAAAAAGCAGATATAGATTGGGAGCTTATGGCCGTAAAAACAGCTCTCGCACTTGTAACACTCAATCACTCGGAAAAATACACATACAGTGAAGTAATGCAATATCTTCTTGGCGAAGGATTTACCCGGGAACAGTCACTGATGGGCGCATCTTCTGTGCGGGCACGACTCCGTGCTGTTGAAGACAGGGAATTATCCAACAGCATAATCTTTGTTGTTTTCGGAGTTGTTTTTGTGATAATGTTTGTTGCGGCCTTTATTTAGTCTGAGGCCTTACTTTCGCCTGTTCTGTAATCTATTTTTATGCCCGGCTGAATATTATGCACAAACACATTGAAAGAAAGCCCTCTGCCGTGGTCCTCGACGGACTTTGCTTCCATGATAACACCACGGCATACAAGATCATTACCGTAAAATACGGGAGTTACTCTGTAAAGAACGTGATTACCCGTTTTTTTGATGTAATTTTCCGTCATATTCTCAAGTGGAAGCATTCCTGATACATTAAAATATCTTGTTCCCGTAATGAGGTTTTTTTCGTTTGCGTTTTCTCCGCTCAGCTGATAGCCGATAAGATGACAACGGTTATACAGATATTTCCCTTCGATAATATCATCATATCTCACTGTGTGCCAACCGCTTGGCCTAATCATTCCTATATCTGTGCGCTCTTCAGTGGGCAGAGTATCTTCTGACAGTACCGCAAAAGCAATGCCACATCGTCCGAAGCTGTCATGCTGAGAATAATATTCATAAGAATCAAGTTCCGAGAGAATATCTTTTCCGAGTGGCGGGAAATAAGGTATATTGTTGTTTATTTCATCATATGGCTTGTCCGTATATTCCGGGAGAAGAGAAATATCATGCTCTTTTCCGTAGATGAGGTCACTGATTAACTCTCCCGAAGGGGTTTTTATTATGTCTGTCGCGACACTGCTCACTAAAACAAGAAGTATAATTACTATTATTGCAGCTAAACAGGAACTTTTCTTCATATTTTCATCCGATCATTGTTAATTACTGCAATATTATACCATAATTTCTTATGCTAAAGGGCATTGACTATACACATAAAACATATCCCTGTAAGAATAAGATAATTTTTCAGTACTTGTGTGCCTTCTCCGTAATTCACGCTCATTTCTTCTGCGCAGATATACATCATGATTCCCGCTATAAATGAAAATACAGCACCCATAAACAATCCCGACAGATACTTATAAAAAAATATATAAGCACACAGCGCTCCGAGAGGCTCCGCAACAGATGATAAAAGCGCATAGAAAAATGCTTTCTTTTTATCCGCTGAGGAATAGTATACGTTTGATACGACCACCATTCCTTCGGGAATATTGTGAAGGGCGATTGCGAGAGCTATGTTTCTGCCGAACTCAAGGTTTTCCAGCGCCGCGGAAAATGTAGCCATTCCCTCAGGGAAGTTGTGCAGAGTGATAGCGATCAAAAATAATAATCCTTTTTTCATATCCGGATTATTTGAAGAAGATTTTTCATAATATATTCTGTCGGGAATTCTGTCTGCCATATTCATTATCATAAATCCTGCGGAAAATATCAGCATACATACAAATGCGCCGCCTGTGCCGTAACCGGACGTGAATATGTCCATACTGTTTGAGAGAAGTTCTCCGAGAGAAATGAAGAGCATTACTCCCGCAGCAAAGGAAGACGACAAAATAAGTGCTTTTTGGTGGTGTTTTTGTGGTACATATACAAGAAACATTGCGCACATCGGCGCCATTCCCGCAACAAAGCTCAGTTTCAGGGCTTCAAAAGCCGTATTATCTATCATTTTTTGTATTCCTCCGATAAACATATTATGAATAATGCGGCAATTGTGTTATAATAAACTTTAAGATTAAAAAAGAATTACTGTGACCGTCATATCGGTACGGGAGGATATATGAGCGAAAAACGCAAAAAAAGTTTTATATCGGGAGCTGTCGTGCTTGCGGCCGGGTCCCTTATAGCAAAATTTCTCGGGATATTTTTCAGAATCCCTGTAATCAACATTCTCGGCGACTACGGCAACGGATTGTATGAATACGCTTATCCGCTTTACAATACATTCCTTGCTATCTCCACAACAGGGCTTCCCATTGCCATTTCAAAAATGGTATCGGAGAAGATGTCTTCCGACGATTACTTCGGCGCATACAGGATATTTGATGTGTCCACAAAGACTATGGGTCTTTTAGGTGCGGTGATATCAGTAACTATGTTCCTGTCCGCAAATATAATCATCACGCTCAGCGGCTGGCCACAGGATACGTATTACTCTATTGTCGCAGTTTCGCTTGCACCGTTTCTCGTTTCCCTCATTTCTGCAATCAGGGGATTTTTCCAGGGTATGCAGATGATGGGACCTTCTTCTACATCTCAGGTGTTTGAGCAGGTGGGAAGGGTAAGCTTCGGTCTGCTCCTTGCCTACACTCTCACAAATGCATACGGAGTCGCCCTTGGTGCTGCAGGTGCAACATTCGGAGCTGTTTCCGGCGGACTTTTCGGGCTGGGATATCTTGCATTCAGCATCAGCAAAACGCGAAAGAAACATGAGCATCTCATAAAAGCGACACAGAGAGGTCGTGCTCCCGAGGATGCAAAGGTCATAATCAGAACATTAGTGATCACTGCAATCCCTATGATGATGGGGAGTTTCGTGAATACGGCAATGGAGCTCATCAACTCAGTGACGATTCCCAACAGCCTTGCCTCGATAGGATACACTGTTGAGGAGGCAACAAAACTCATCGGCACACTCGGTCCAACAAGCACCCTGACAAACGTACCACTTGTTTTGGGAAGCGCACTCTCCACAAGTCTTGTTCCGTTTATCGCCGCAGCGTATGCAAGAGGAGAGAAAAAAGAGGTTATCGGCGTTCAGACAGCAACGGCAATGAGAACATCATTCCTCGTTTCGTTGCCATGCGCCATCGGACTTTATGTACTTTCAAGACCAATATTCGGTCTTCTGTATCCGAATATTGACAACTATCTCGGAGGAATGCTTCTGAGATACTCTGCACTTGTAGGAATCTTCACAATCGCAGGAAGTAATCTTCAGGCAATCCTTCAGGGATCAGGGTATTTTTATAAGGCACTTATGACACTTGTATGTACAGCAGTGGTTAAAGTTATCGCAAATATAGTGTTTGTAAGGATCCCGGCGCTGAACATTTACGGTGCGATTCTCGCCTCAATGGTTTCAACGATATTCCTGTTTGTCATGAACTTCGCACTTGTGAAGAAATATGTAGGTATCGGCAAAGTTTTTGCGAGTATAATGAAGACAGTGATCTGCGCGGTTCTTATGGGAGTCTTTGCAAATTACTCATTTATATTTATATCTTCGCTCATCGGTGAGAAGATCGGCGTTCTTGTAGCTATTGCGCTCAGCGCAGTAGTATATGTGGCACTCCTGCTTATAACAAAAACAGTAACAAAAGAGGACATCAAGGAGATTCTGGGCTAATGGCATCTACACTTACAAACCCCGCTGCAATAAAAGAAATAATGAACAAATATAATTTCTACTTTAAAAAAGATCTCGGACAGAACTTTCTTATTGACGGTAATGTTGCGGATAAGATAGCTTCGGCTCCCGATTTTACGGGAGAAGAGATCGCAATCGAAGTAGGCCCGGGCATCGGTGCCCTTACAGAGCTTCTTGCGGATTATGCGAAGAAAGTAATCGCTGTGGAAATCGACCCGTTTGCCCTGACAATGCTCAGAGATTTGTTTGAACTGACGGAGAATGTAGAGTTCGTACATTCCGACATACTTAAAGTGGATCTTGATGAGCTTCTCGGGGAATATGTGAACACACCGGAGAAGGTATCCGTTGTGTCGAACCTGCCGTATTATATCACTTCTCCCGTTATCCTTAAATTCCTGGAGAGCGGCATCAAGTTTAAAAATATCACTGTAATGCTCCAGAAGGAAGTTGCGAAACGTCTTGCGGCAAAGGTCGGAACAAAAGACTATTCGTCTTTCACCATCGCCGTGCATTATTACGCTGAGGTGGAGTATCTGTTCGATGTATCCAGAAACGTATTTATGCCTGCGCCGAATGTGGATTCTGCGGTGATTCAGCTTACGCCGAGAAAGACTCCTGTCATAGATATAAAAGACGAAGAGACATTCTTCAAAACTGTCCGTGCAGGATTTGCCATGAGAAGAAAGACACTGCTTAATTGCCTGTCAAGCGGACTGTCTTTATCAAAAGACGATGTACGCATAATTATGGAAAACGCAGGTATCAAAGAAAATACACGGGCTGAAAGTCTTTCTATGGAAGAGCTTGGAAAACTCAGCGACTGCGTGTATGATTTTCTTCATAAATGACAAAAATTGCATATTTCCGATATGTTTTTCCATAAAAAGAGGCCTGTCCCGTAAATGGGACAGGCTGTTTTTTGCTTTAAATAAGCCATTTTGAGAATTCTGTAAGATTGAGTATTATTTTGACGGAATTACCTGACAAATCTGATATTATCATAATGTTGCGGGAAACAACGCCTGTATTTTGCGTGGGCAAACCGCTCATCCATCAGATATGCGATGCCTTCGTCATCGGAAGTACGTATTACTCTTCCCATAGACTGCAGCACTTTGTTCATGGCAGGTATGATATATGCGTATTCAAATCCGTCCCGTCCGTTTTCCTCAAAGTGAGATCTTATAAGTTCATTCTTTACAGATACCATAGGAAGGGCGCAGCCGACGATTATTGCCCCGTACAGTTTTTCTCCCGTCAGGTCGATTCCTTCGGAAAATACTCCGCCGGAGACAGCAAATAAACTGAGATCAGCATCGGGAGTCATTAAAGATATTATCTCATCTCTTTCTTTTTCAGTAAGACCACGTTTTGTCATGACTATATTAAGCGTGGGATATTTCTCTTCGTAAATATCATAGACTTTCTGCATAAATTCGTATGACGGAAAGAATACCATATAGTTAGCGGGTTTTTCATTTATTATCTTATATATTTTATCGGCAATAACCGGGTAATAGGCATTTCTGTGCGCATATGTTGTCTTTACAGACAGGTCTGCGGTTATCTCAAACTTGTCTTTATCAAATGACGACGGCACATTAAGAAGATAATCTGTGCTTTCTCCCCCCAGAAGCTCGCAGTAGTAACTCAGCGGAGAAAGTGTTGCCGAAAAGAATACAGCGCTTTTTGCCGTTTTCAGGCGGGATGAAAGATATTCCTTTGCATCGGTGCAGAAGAGTATGAGAGATTCTTCTTCCATATCATAATATACGATGTGACTGTCGCTCATAAGATCATATATTCTGAGGAATGCCACCATATCAAAATACAGCTCATATATCTCGTCATATCCATCTGCCTGCGGATTGCCCGTCAGGAATTTATCTGCTTCTGCCTGAAATTTATATAAAAGTGAGATTATATATTCCTCCACGCCTTCGAGAATGAGGATTCCGTCCTCTTCTGCAGACTTCTGATACTCCGCAAACTTTGCGTGGATCTTCCGTAAGTGCGGATTGAGTTTTTTGTTTGCTTTTACTTTATTTGCCGCAGAGAATATTTTTTTCTTTGACAACTGTGCGGAGTACATTTCCCTTGAGCGGCTGATAAGATTATGAGCTTCATCAATGAGAAATATATACTCGCCGCCTTTTTCTTCAAAGTATCTTCTGAGAGCTGCCGCGGGGTCGAACACATAATTGTAATCGCATACGATAATATCCGACCAGTCACTCATATCAAGGGACAGTTCAAATGGACACACGGTGTATTTTTCCGCATATTCATTTATTACGTTCTTATCTATGAGTGTTTCGTTTTTCAGAATATCATTTGTAACTTCCCAGAGCTTGTCATAATAATCTCTTGCATACGGACAATCATCCGGGTTACATGAAGGAGTATCCATTCTGCAGGCTTTTTCTTTTGCTGTTATTTCTACTGTTACGGCTTTGAGGCCTCTGTCTTTCAACAGAGACAGATTGTAAAGTGCGACGTTTTTCTGCGTGGATTTTGCCGTAAGATAAAATATCTTGCCTTCTCTGAGCGAGGGATACTTTTTCAGTGAAGGGAAAAGTGCGTTTATTGTCTTTCCTGTTCCTGTAGGGGCACAGATGAAAATATTTTTTCCTTCGTTCTGTGCGGTATATATTTTTGCGATGACCTGTCTTTGGTATTTTCTGTATTCGAAAGGAAAGGTGCATTCCTCTATACTTTTGTTTATATCATCCGACAAAGACAGCTTCAGTTCAACATACATAAAATATTTTTCGCATATGTCGTTGAAAAACTCTTCCAGTTCTGTGAATGTATACTCGTAAAGAAAATATTTCGATACTTTCTCCGATAATGAGTAATAGTTCATGCGTACTTTTATCTTCCCGAGAGAGTTGTCCGCAGCATAAATAAACGCATATGCCTTAGCCTGGGCAAGATGCGTCCGGAAAGGTTCTTCAATATCTTCCGCTTGCAGGTTTGTGGATTTTATCTCTTCGATTGTCGGATCTGTATTTACATTTAAAATACCGTCTATTCTTCCGCCGATAATAAGATTTATATCATTTTTCTCCCATGAATACGATACACTTACTTCTCTCCTGTCATCTTCGGAATAGGTTTTCTGTATGATTCTGTGAACAATGCTTCCTTCTTCGGCTCTGTTTCTGGCTACATAGCGGTTGTCTATGTGGCCTTTTCTGAGAGCTGTCTGCACAAGATTTTTTACGGATACGCCAATAGCTTTCATAATTACTCCTTAACGGAATTTTAGCATATATAATTCATTAAAACAATATCAGAAGTGCTCAGGACTATTTAATAAAAGCGAAGTTTATGGTAAAATATGAACATACACGGAGGAATACCTATGTATGAACTTTATGAAACAAAGATCCGCCTTACAAGCTCTCTTTGTGACAAATACGGAAATATGAAACTTTCATCCATTATCGAAAGATTTGTCGATCTGACTGACGAACAGACAAAGCTCTGGGAAAAATATATTTCCCTCAATAACGACAACACAGGCATATGCTGGATAATCAACAAATACGATGTGAAGATATATTCACTTCCGGAGTATCTTTCCGAAGTCACATTGAAAACATATCAGAGCAGATACACAAGACATTTCTGCGAGAGGATATTTGCATTATATGATGAAAACGGGGAGCTTCTCATCAGGATAGTAAGCTACTGGTCTCTGAGGGACTTCAGTGCTATGAAGATAGTCAGTGTCCCGGAAGAATATGCTCAGTTCACATATACGGAAGGGATTACGGAAAAGACAGACAAAAAAATGGCTAAAAATCCGCAGTATACACATACTGATCCTCTTTATATACGGAGTGATGATTTCGACACGAATATGCATGTCAACAATGCGAGATATTTTTCGTTTCTGTATGAATGTGATGATATAATGGATTATGAAAAGTATGAGCTGTCGGAAGTTCTGCTGAATTTTGTCGGCGGAATAAACGACAAAACGGCAAACACCATGATGTACGCATTGGAAGATACAGGCGAATATGTAAAGCTCAGCCAGAAAATACTCTGCGGCGATTCATCAACAGCGGCACAGATTGAAAGTTACTGGAGGAAGAAGTGATATATATAATTGCTGTAGGGAAAATGAAGGAGAAGTTTCTCAAAGATGCCTTCGACAATTATAAAAAGATGATCTCACGGTTCGATAAAGTGGAACTTATCGAGCTGAAAGATGAAAATACGGACGATGCGAGGATCGCAAAAAAGAAAGAAGCGGAAAGGATCCTCGAAAAGATACCGAAAAAGGCTTTTGTAATCACGACAGAAATAGAAGGAAAGATGCTCTCAAGCGAAGAATTTGCTTCAAAGCTCAGTGACATCTATACTTATAATTCGCCGGATATATGCTTTATAATCGGCGGAAGCTGTGGTCTTGATGACAGCGTGAAGGAAAGAAGTGATCTTGCACTTTCTTTCTCAAAGATGACTTTTGCCCATCAGCTTTTCCGGGTATTTCTTGCGGAACAGATATACAGGGCTTTCAAGATAAACAACAACGAATCTTATCATAAATAAAAGGAGGAATTATGAAAATTGCGGTTTTGACAAGCGGCGGAGATTCTCCCGGCATGAATGCTGCTGTAAGGGCGGTAGTAAGAGAATGTATTTATAACGGTATTGATCCTTACGGAGTAAAATTCGGCTATCAGGGTCTTATTGACAATAATCTTTACAAAATGAATGTATATTCCGTAGCGGATATTATTCAGCGCGGCGGAACTATGATAAAAACATCCCGCTGTCAGGAAATGTACGAAGAAGCAGGGGTAAAGAAGGCTGCAGAAACTCTTCTCGCCAACAAGATCGAAAATCTTGTAGTCATCGGCGGAGACGGCTCGTATAAAGGTGCGCTGTCTCTTTCAAAATATGGCATAAACGTAATGGCGATTCCCGGAACTATTGATAATGACGTTGCATGTACGGATTATACCATCGGTTTTGACACAGCTGTAAATACGGCGGTTGAAGCCATCTCAAAAATAAGAGATACTTCTCTTTCACATAACCGTGTAAGCGTGGTTGAGGTAATGGGAAGAAACTGCGGCAATCTTGCGATCTCCGCAGGTCTCGCAGGCGGTGCGGAAGCAATCGTTGTTCCCGAAAGGGAGTACAGCGTTGAAGCTATCTGCGAAAAGATGCTCAAAGGCAAGGACAGAGGAAAACTTCACAGCATTATTGTCTATGCTGAAGGCGCAGGAGATATAAATGAGTTTGCTAAAAGGGTTGAAGAGCTTACTTCCCTCACCGTAAACGTAACAGATCTAGGATATATCCAGAGAGGCGGCTCTCCCACGGCCTTTGACAGAATCCTTGCGGCAAGGATGGGTTCTATGGCAGTAAATCTCCTTATCAAAGGTGAAAAGAACAAGGCGATATGCCTCAGAGGCGGAGAGTATGTTGCAATGGACCTTGAGGAAGCACTCAGTATGGAAGGTGTTTTCGACGAGGAAAATTACAACGTGGCAATGAGACTTTCCATATAGGAGGTTATTATGAAAAACACGAGAATAGTCGCAACAATGGGCCCTGCATGTGATGATGAGAAGATCCTTGAAGAGCTTATGAACGAAGGGCTGAATGTTGCCCGTTTCAATTTCTCACACGGTACACATGAAGAACAGAAGGAAAGAATCGACAGAGTAAAAAGAGTAAGAGAAAGACTGGGCGTCAACGTTGCGCTTATGCTTGATACAAAAGGCCCCGAAATCAGAATAAAACAGTTTGTTTCCGGAAACGCAACTCTCTGTCAGGGTGAAGAATTTACCCTTTGCTGTTATGACACAGAAGGTGATAACAGTAAAGTATCCGTAACATATACAGAATTATATAAAGAGCTTTCCGTTGGAAATGACATTCTCATCGATGACGGTCTTGTGCGCATCAGAGTAAAAGAAATAAAAGAGAAAGACATTATCTGCACTGTAATGGACGAAGGAGAGCTTTCAAACAACAAATCCATCAATATTCCCGGAGTAAGCATCAATCTTCCCGCACTTACGGAAAAGGATATAGATGACATTCTGTTCGGAATCGAAAACGGTGTTGATTTTATCGCAGCATCATTTATCAGATGTAAGGACGATGTGCTTAACATCAAAAGATTGCTCAAAGAAAACGGAGCGGAACATATAATGGTGATCTCCAAGATAGAAAACCGTCAGGGCGTTGACAATCTCGACGAGATCATTCAGGCAAGCGACGGAGTAATGGTTGCAAGGGGAGATCTGGGAGTGGAGATCCCTGCAAGGGAAGTTCCAATCGTTCAGAAGAGAATGATAAAAAAATGCAATATGGCAGGAAAACCTGTAATCACCGCTACACAGATGCTCGACAGCATGATACGTAATCCACGCCCCACAAGAGCGGAAGTCGGGGATGTTGCAAACGCAGTATTTGACGGAAGCGATGCGGTCATGCTTTCAGGGGAAACAGCGGCAGGGGAATATCCTGTGGCCTCTCTCAGAACAATGAAAGAGATCGTTCTTATGGCAGAAGGAGAAAGCTATCTCGTTCCGAGATATGATATAAGAAGCCATGCGGACATTTCCGAGACTATTGCTTATTCATCATACCGCACAGCTGAAATAATCGGTTCGGAAGCGATACTCACCCCCACAACATCCGGCTATACGGCACGTATGGTGGCGAAATACCGTCCGAACTCAAAAGTCATAGCGCTTTCGAGCGAAGATCATGTGATAAATCAGCTTATGCTCACCTACGGAGTAATTCCCGTAAAGATCACAAAGAAAGATGATTTTGAAAGCCTTCTTGAAGAATGTATCACAAAAGTAAAAGGACTTGGATATGTGGAACCGGGCGACACCGTAGTAATTACCGCAGGCCTTCCCATGAATGTAAAGGGAACGACGAATACCATCAGGGTTGAAAAAATTATGTAAATTTGCGTAAGAACAGCATATATTGCTGTTCTTTTTTGTGGATTAATTGCCGTAATAAACCCTGTCCCGAATATGGGACAGGCCGATATTTATGATTTTATACATTATTTGGATTATTTTTGTTGAAAATATTGTTTATTATGGTTATGTATAATATAATGACAGTATAAATAGTTGGCTCTGAGTATAAATTTGACAAATCCGAATCGGGAGGGGGATTAAATTATGAAGATACTAAAAGTATGGATAAGTATTCTTGTGGCAGTATTACTTATATTGTATATAAATAATACGGGTATACTTCTTGATCTTGTACTGAGCATTGATAAGGAGCATTATCTTTACAGCTTTTTTGATAATAAAGAGATACTCTTCCTGATTACTTTTCCATTGTTGATTACTTGTGCAGTGATTTATTCAGCATTTGCAGATTTGAGTGAAAAAATAACGAAACTGGAGGAGAAAATCGACGAGTTGACTAAGAAAGAATAAATTGCAAACCGTCATAACCTGACGGTTTGTTTTTATGCTACTCCCACCCACCTCCCCCGCCGCCTGCGCTGTGAGGGACACAGCGCACCCAAAAGCTCCGCTTTTGGACCGCCGACTTCGTCGGCGTGGCGGCGCCGCAGGCGCCCACGGGCTTGCCCGTGGGCAGTTCAGAAGCGATGCTTCTGAACGCAAGCCGTGTATATCACGGCTTGCAGCCTGCGGCGGGGGGGCGAGCGAAGCGAGCGGGGCGGGGCTTGAAATGTGTAAACTATAGCAGAAAAATCTGTAAATATTTTCGGAGAAATGATAAAATATCCTTGACTCTGACTTAACGTAATAGTTTATTATATAAATGCGGGGGGAAAAATATGAAAACAGTAAACGAAGTAAGCAGACTTGCAGGTATAAGCGTAAGGACACTGCATCATTATGATGCCATCGGATTATTGAAACCTTCTGTTATAACACAGGCGGGGTACAGACTGTATGATGATGCGGCTGTTGAAAGACTGCAGAGTATACTTTTATTTCGTGAACTGAAGTTTTCTCTGAAGGAAATAAAACAGATACTTGACAGTCCCGGTTATGACAGAGACAGGGCACTTGAGCAACAGATAGCCCTTCTGGAACTTCAGTATGAAAGGATCGGAAAACTTATAACCTTTGCCCGTGAGATAAAAGAAGGAGTGATTACAGATATGACATTTGATGCATTCGATAACACAGAAATGGAAAAATACAAAGCCGAAGCGAAAGAAAAATGGGGAAATACAGCTGCATACAGCGAATACGAACAGAAAACAAAAGAAAAAAATGCAGATTATTTCAATAACGCCGGCGAACAACTCATGAACATCCTTTCAGAGATCGGACAGCTGCGCGACAAAGGCGCCGACAGCGAAGAAGTCAGAAACGGCGTTATGAAACTTCAGAAACACATCACCGACAACTTCTATACCTGTACAGACGAAATACTTTACGGACTCGGACAGATGTATGTTATGGACGAAAGATTTAAAAATAACATAGACAAAGCTGGTGGGGAAGGCACTGCTGAATTTGTGAAAAAAGCTATTGAAATATATTGCGGAAAATAATAAAAAGGCGAAGATTTTCTTCGCCTCAGCTTGTCGAAAAAGCCCAAACCGGCAAATCTTTGATTTGATTTTTGTGGAGATTTGCCTTGCTGTGTTAAATTTTCATGCGGAAAAGCTCATTTACAGGTAGTAAACCACGCTTTTCCGCATAAAAATTATGCCTTGCCTTTGGCCTTTTCGAACAACCTGCGAATAAAAAACAAACCGTCAAAAAACTTTTGACGGTTTGAGGCGAATATTTTTAAGATAATAAAGCTCTGTCGTTTGCAAACTCTTCACCGCTTACTTCGGAGAACTTGCGCAGAAGCATTTCAACCGTAAGTTTTTTCTTATCTTCTCCGCTGATGTCCATAATTATTTTTCCGTTGTGCATCATTATAAGACGATTTCCGATGTCGATGGCATTCTGCATATTGTGCGTTACCATAAGAGCTGTGAGATTGTCTTCTTCTATGATCTGTTTCGTAAGCTCAAGAACGATTGCCGCTGTCTTCGGGTCAAGTGCCGCTGTGTGTTCATCTAAAAGGAGCACTTTCGGTTTCTGAAGCGTCGCCATAAGGAGTGTTACGGCCTGACGCTGTCCGCCGGAGAGAAGACCCATCTTTTTGTTGAGACTGTTTTCAAGGCCCAGGCCGAGTCTTGAGAGCTGTTTTCTGTATATTTCTCTTTCTTTGTTGGACATTCCCCATTTGATCCCACGGGTCTTTGTTCTTCTGTATGCAAGGGCAAGGTTTTCTTCGATCCACATATCCGCCGCAGTACCCATCATCGGATCCTGAAATACACGGCCGATATATCTCGCTTTTTTGATTTCGGAATGATATGTGATGTCTTCTCCGTCAAGTGCCATACTTCCGCTGTCCGGCATATATGTTCCTGCGATGAGGTTGAGAAGTGTGGATTTGCCTGCGCCGTTTGAACCGATTATCGTAATGAAATCGCCGTCATTTACGGTAATTGACAAGTCGGAAATAACTTGCTTTTCATTTACTGTGCCTACATTGAATGACTTGTTCATGTTTTTTATTTCAAGCATTTTATTTCCTCCTTATTTTGCTGATTTTCTTTTCTTTGTGAGAGCTGCTTTTTCTTTGAATACAGGTACAGAAAGTGCAATGGCAACGATTATTGCCGTGATGATCTTGATGTCAGTAGCTTTGAATCCGCTGATAGTAAGAACGCACGCAATTATCGTTCTGTAAAGTATAGCACCGAACACTACGGAGAACAGTCTGTACGCAAAGTTATGTTCTTTGTGAATAAGAATTACTTCACCTATGATTACGGAAGCAAGACCTATTACGATAGTTCCCTGACCCATATTTACAAGTGCTGAACCATAGTCGAACTGTGCAATAAGGCTTCCCGAAAGAGCTACGATGGCATTTGAAAGCATAAGACCAATGATTGTCATAAGGTCTGTGTTGATGCCTACTGAACGGGACATTTTAGGGTTATTGCCTGTTGCTCTTATTGCGCATCCGATCTCTGTTCCGAAGAATATGTAAAGGAATATGATAAGCAACGCGCATACGATAACTCCCGTTACGGTGGAAAGAGTGTTGGATACTGTTCCTGCAGGGAATAAAGCAGCAACGATCTTCTTGATGGAATTTCCGGCAATGGCGACGGTTGCCTTGTCGCTCATTATTCGTATGTTTACGGAATACAGAGCGATCATGGTAAGAATACCCGAAAGGATCGCAGGGATTTTGAGTACAGTGTTGAGGATCCCTGTTGAAAGTCCTGCGACAACGCCTGCAGCCATGGCAATGAGTGTTGCAAGGAAAGGATTTACTCCCGCATTAATGAGAACAACGGTTACTGCCGCTCCGAGAGGGAATGTTCCTTCGATTGTCAGGTCCGCAAAGTCGAGGACACGGTAGGTTATGTATACGCCTATCGTCAGGACAGCCCACAACAGCCCCTGAGCGATCCCGCTCTGAATAGTTACAAGTTTGATCATAGTGCTTTATCTCCGAATGTCATTTTGTTGTATTTTATCTTAAAAACAGTTGAATTTCAAGTACGGATATCTCTGTCCGCAAATCAGAGTGCCGTTTGCGGCACTCTGACTTCTGAGGTATTTGTTTATTTTTTTATAAGGTTTCTTTATTATTCTGCAGGGTATGTAACAGCGATATCGAGAACTTCCTGCGGAATTGTGATACCGATAGCTGCCGCTGTGTCTGTATTTACAGCTGTTTCGCAGTCTTCAGCATCTGTCTGGTATACTACCGGCATATTTGCAACTGCAGCGAGAGGATCTTCTGCTGTGAGGATTTCAACTGCCATCTGTGCTGTCTGTTTGCCGAGTGAGTAGTAATCAATACCGAATGTTGCAAGTCCGCCGTTTTTAACCATGCCCGGTTCACCTGTGATTACAGGGAGTTTTGATTCGTTGGCAGCTGCGGCAACTGTTGTCATTGCGTCTGCAAGAGTGTTGTCTGTAGGAATGTATACAGCATCAACTTTTCCTGCGAGGGATTCTACTGCAGATTTGATTTCTGATACGTCAGCGATCGTTTTCTGTACGCATGTCATACCGAGAGCTGTGATTTCAGCCTTTGCAAGTTCGTACTGTGCTGCTGAGTTTGATTCACTTGAGCAGTACATAACAGCTACTGTCTTTGCATCGGGGATGATCTGTTTGATAAGGTCGATCTGTTCTTTTACCGGGTTAAGGTCTGAAGAACCTGAAATATTTCCGCCGGGAACTTTGTTGTCAGCGATGATTCCGCTTGCTACCGGGTCTGTAACTGCTGTGAAGAGAACAGGAATTGTTGTTGTCTTTTCTTTGAGTGCAGATACGCTGGGTGTTGCGATAGCGAGGATAAGGTCGCTTCCGTCGTTGATAAGTGTATCGGCGATTGTCGGGCAGTTTGCTGTGTCAGCTGCTGCTGAGAGGTAGTTGATAGTGATGTTTTCGCCATCTTTATATCCTGCTTCTGCAAGGCCGTCTACGAAGCCTTTGTGTGCATTCTGCAAAGCGTCGAATTCGCCGAACTGCATAATGCCAATCTTGATAGTTTCAGAATCATCTGAGCCGCATCCTGTGAATAAGCACATTACCATGAGGACTGACATGATAATGCCGAGAGTTTTTTTCATTTTCATAAATATTATTCCTCCGATATTTTATAATAAAAAAACATCCGCCGTACCGTTCAATACGCAAACGAGACGATGGATGTTATTTTACAAAGAACTGACAGAATCGATGATCAGATATTTGCAGCACAACATTCCACCGCAGGGCTAAAATAATAATAATAGTAATAGAAAAATCTGCGTTTCATTTGTACTGCTCCTTTCATGAATTCTCTGAATATTCGGAAAATGCTTCCGATTGCGGTTATTATAGCACCGGTGAAATATTCTGTCAACCCTAAATTTAATTTTTTTTATTTGCGGATTCCCTTTGCCTTATCCGTAATGTTATAATCTGTATTGAGATCACTTATGGAGGATTTATGGATAACAGTATGTACAGCTTTCTGATAAAACAGCTGGGAAAGCTTTTCGGAACGGATAAAATGTATAATATGGAAGATGTCATCTTTGCACAGGGGCTTAAAAAACAGCTTATTTATCCCACAGACAACACGCTCCTGCTTCGTGAACAGTTTGCGGCACTGACCGGTATAATATCACCTGACGAAAGAGTATATATTCTTTCCGACGGATACAATTCTGCTCTTGAGGAGCCTAAACCGGCAGGCAGGAATACATTCTTTTCAATACGGGAGATACCCCACCCGTTTGATTATGAGGAATATACGAAACTCGCTTCTTCCGACATGATCATAATCTTTTCGGACTCGTTCAGATGGGTGATGGTACTTTCAGAGCTTCGTGATGACGGACTTGCAATTCTTGCAGGCGAAGAGGAGATACTCGGTAAATTCGGTAGCCTTTATCCGAATGCGGTGACAGATCTGATCAATTTCACAGAGTACTGCATAGATCTCCGCCTGAATGAAAATTTCAGTATTGATTCACTGAAAATCATACTTAACATCATAAAATAAAAGCGGCTGTTCAGCCGCTTTTATTGATTCAATAAGTATTTATTCTCAGACTTTGTCTCTTTTGTATTCGATAACGATATGTCTGTTCGGTTCTTCACCTTCGGAATATGTGATGATGTTTTTGTAATTCTGAAGTGAAGCATGAATGATGCGTCTTTCGTACGGATTCATCGGCTCAAGTGCATAACGGCCTCTTTTTCTCTGTACGTTCTGAGCGATCTTGTCCGCAAGGTCCTGAAGGGCACGTTTGCGTTTTTCCCTGTAGTTTTCAACATCGAGAGTTACCTTTGTGTATTCTTCCTTGTCTTTATTTACAACAAGGCTTACAAGATACTGAAGTGCATCAAGCGTAGCGCCTCTTTTGCCGATGATGACGCCTGTCTGTTCGCTCTTGATGTCAACAACGATCATGCCTTCTTCTTCGTCGAATTTGATTTCGAATTCAGCTTTGATCTGCATCTTTTCAAACACTTCTGTAAGGAAATCCCTGATAATGTCATCTGTTTCGTCATTTACAGAAACTTCTACTTTTGCAGGTTTTGAGCCGAAAACACCCATAAATCCCGCAGAGGGAAGGTCGATTACCTTAAAAGTAACTTTATCTTTTGTTGTATTGAGCATTTCCAGAGCGTTCTGGATAGCTTCGTCGATGGTCTTACCTTTAGCTGTTACTGTTCTCATTTATCTGTTGCCACCTTTCTTGCTGCCGTCCGTGCTGTATTTTCTGCCTGAAGAATTGGTTGCCGATTTCTTTGCGGGAGTTTTCACTTCTTCAACAACTTCCACATTGAGGAAGTTGTTCAGTACTGCTGTGATAGCCATGCTGAGCAGTGTTGAAAGCGCCCAGTAAAGAGAAAGTCCCTGAGCAAATGACAGTGCAGAATATCCGATAAGATACGGCATAAATTTCATGAATGCGCCCATGCTTCCTGCCTGAGACATATCTGTCTGTGCAGAAGTCTGTTTCTGTGTAAGGATCATTGCAAAGAAGTTTACGAGCGGGAGAATAAGAGCCAGAGCACTTACGATGCTTACTCCGTTAGCCTTTATAACTTCGATAGCTGAAGCGGAAAGATCTTCGATCCAGAGGAACGCCCGGTTGATTGCCGCGTATTCTTCCGGTGTGAATACATATTCCGTGGGCTGTCTGAGTACATTGAACAGACCGATGATTATCGGGAACTGAATAAGCAACGGAAGACAGCTGCTCATAGGATTGAAGTTGTATTTCTGATACAGCTTCATGAGTTCTTCGCTTTGCTTTTGCTGGTCATGTGCGTACTTTTTCTGCAGCTCCTGGATCTTCGGCTGCAGCATTGATGTGAGTTTTGTTGTCTTCGTCTGTTTTATTGACAGAGGAAGCAAGATAAGTTTTGAAAGTAATGTGAATACCACGATGGCAAGGCCGTAATTGCCTACCATATCGTAGATCCCTCTCATAATACTTCCGAACAATTGATTCATCTGATAATATCCTCCGGTGAGTTTGGGATTGTTTATGGCAAAGGATCATATCCGCCGTTGGAAAAAGGATTGCATTTCAATATCCTTTTTATTGACAGATAAAGTCCTTTGAAAAAGTTATATTTTGTGAACGCCTGACGGGCATACTCCGAACATGTCGGATAATACCGGCAATGAGGACGCATATTCGGGGAAATGTATTTCTGATACAAAGATATTAAAAACAGTACTATCTTTTTCAACTCTGTTTCCTCACGATAAGCTTCTGCCTTTTGAGAATGTCGTAGGTGCTTTTTCTTATCTGCTGAAAATCAGCCTCATTGCATCTGACGCGGACTATGAATATAATATCATAATCTTCGCTGATAACATCATAAAATTCTCTTAAAATTTCTTTAATCTGTCGTTTTATCTTATTCCTTACGACAGCATGTCCTACTTTGCCCGATATGGATACACCGAAGCGGGGATGTTCTTCTCTTTTGGGGTGTTTATAGCATACAAGATACTTGTTTGCAAGGGACTCTCCGTGATTGTATATGTAACGGAACTCCCTGTTTTTCTTAATAAAATTCAGTTGCATTTTGTGTCAGCTTTCTGTTATTCATCGTTTGCATACAAAACAAGGTATCCGGATATTTTTAACCGATGCAATAGTTAAAGCATCCTAAAATACACTCAGATACCCTGCCTGTTTTTTCAATAACAATAAAGTGATCATCACGGCTATTACGCTGAAAGTTTCGCTCTTCCTTTGCGTCTTCTTGCTGAAAGCACTTTTCTGCCACCTGCAGATGCCATTCTTGCTCTGAATCCGTGATTCTTTTTTCTTTTATGGTTATTGGGCTGGAATGTTCTTTTCATTGTAAAATCCCACCTTTCCTTAAAACATATGCCTAAGTATTTTACACACCAAAGGGGTATTTGTCAAGTATTATTGCTTAATTCTTATGATTAAAAGCAATTTTAGATGTGTAAAAATCCTTTTTTTGCAAACGGTTTTGTAACGACTGCGTTGTTTTTGTCTGTATATGTACGCCGCAGGCGGAAGAGCGGAGCTCTTCCTGCCGCAAAGGCTTCCGCGAAGCCTTTGCGGTGGCCGCGTTTGTCGCGGCCTGCCTGCGGCCCGTCAGAAACACTTCACTCAAATCTGTCAGTTTTTTTCATATAGACCGTGTCAACGACTTTGTCGAACATATTTATGATGCATCTGTTGTCGCCGACAGAAAAATTCCTGCAGTTTTTGCAGCTTGCCCTGCTTATATCCGGGCAGGTTTTTCCGGATGCAAAATCCGGATAGAATGACGGACAGTTGACTCCCACCCGTGCAAAAATATCAATACTCTCTTTCATAAAACACCTGCTTTCGTTTTTATTATTTCCGAAGGCAGGTGCAGTATTCTAAAGAACTTCCTTTATGATGTTTTTGCGCAGATAACATATGTAAGTTCTGTAAACTTTCCTTCCGAGGGAATGTTCTATGGCTGTTTTATAATATGAAAGCTGTTTTGTGTACTTTTCGTTCAGATACGCAAAATGATCATCGTCCTTTATTCTGTCTGTCTTGAAATCAAGCAGATAAATTTCACCGTCATATTCGAAATAACAGTCGATTATCCCCTGAATAAGTATGCTGTCGGATGAATCCGCCCATCTCTCATTTACATCTTTTGCCTTTACACTGAGTATAAACGGTTGTTCACGATATACCCTGTCCGCAGAAAGGAGCATCTTACCGATGTCGCCCGAGAAAAATTTCTTCACCATATTTATATCATACGATGTGAGCTCTCCGAATCCGAACTTACCGCTGAGACGCATTTCTTCAATGATACTTTCTATATCATTGTTTCCTGCATCTTTCAGATCTATAAGCTCAAGAACTTTGTGTATAAGGTTTCCTCTGCGTGTGATGTCTTTTTTGTCTGCGGAATCTATGAATGTATCCTTTATGGAGATTCTTTCCACAATGCGTTCGTTGAGCATTCCCACATCATCTTTGAGGGAACTTACGCTGAGTTTTGAAGGGACCGCAACGGAATTATACGGATATGTGTATGCGAGATTTTCTCTTATGGTCTCAACATAACCCGCAACCGCATCTTTACCGTCAAAAATGTCTGCCCCTTTTCGTTTCGTATTTACCGGAAGCATATCCATGGGCTGCTCCACGAGTATTTCCGCCACTTCCGAAATATCACCGGGATAAGTATCAACCGCATATTTTATCCACTCAAGATAGGATGATGCCTTTGATATCTCGTAAGTTCCCATATCACGGGTGTAAGTGTATTTTTCCGGCTTGTACTGCTTCATTGCCGCCGTCATGTAAAGACGTTTTTTCGCCCTTGTTGCGGCAACATACAAGATACGCATTTCTTCCGCTTTGTTTTTGTCCTTGCGGTTTTCTTTGTTTGCAATAAGTTCGAGTGTACTGGCTTTATATCCCATAGCAGTATCGGTGAATTTCGTGCAGATGCCGAAATCCTTGTCTGCGGTAATTCCATAAGTGTGGTCTTTGTTTCGTATGGCTGTTGCACATCCTGTAACTATGACAACATCGAACTCAAGTCCTTTGGATGAATGGGTGGTCATAAGCTTTATACCGCCTTTTTTCGATGATGAGTTCTGTACCTGCATCTTTTCTTTGCACTTGTCCGCATAGATTATGAAGTCATAAAGCCCTTTGAGGTTTTCTTCCTCATAGCCTGATGCGATGTTTATGAGTTCTTCGAGGTTGGATATTCTCTTTTCCCCTTCTCTCATAGCGCCCACAAACTGCAGAATATGCTTCTCTTCGTATATGGTGCGTATAAGACGACTTATGGATATGTGCCGTGAAAGGTATCGGTATCTTCTTATGTCGTCATACATCGAGCATATTTTTTCTTTTAGACGGATATTTTCTCCGCTTACGGCATATTCCGAGACTGCCTGATGATAGTACATAGTATTATTGTTCTTTGCACGTATCATCGTCAGTTCATCTTCGGAGAAATTGCAGATAAAGCTTCTCATTACCGTAAGAAGTGCAATGTCATTGTATTCGTTGTCGATGAGATTCAGCAGGTTTATTATGAGGGATACCTCGAACGCATCGTAATATCTGGTATTCTCCCTTATATCCGCATCAAGCCCCACAGTCTCAAAAGCCCTGACAAAATAATCGGCCTTTGAATTCATTGCCCTGTCTATGACAGCGATATTTTCTGCTGTGAATTTACCTGTGGGAAGGATCTCATTTTTTATGAGATTTGCTACATACATTGCCTCCGCGTCTTTATGGTCTTCCATATCCGTACCCTGATATTCACTGCAGTCGATTATTCTTATGCTTACGGGGCAGTCCTCTTCCTTGATATTATCGGTTTTCATCATCTCATCCGGATAAAAATCAATGCCGCCTGTATTTGCAAACATAACCTTCGAGAAAACAATGTTTACAAAATCTATTATAGTGGGTACAGAGCGGAAGTTTTTGTTCAGGTGCACAAGCAGATTGTTTTCATCTTCTCCGCTTTTATAGCGTTCGTATTTTTCCGCAAAAATCCCCGGATCAGCCTGACGGAAACCGTAAATGGACTGCTTTATGTCTCCGACGCAGAAAAGATTGTTTTCTGATGCAAGCTTTTGTATTATTGCTTCCTGCACTCCGTTGATATCCTGATATTCATCGACGAGTATCTGTTTGAATGAGCTTTTTATTTCCTCCCTCGCATCGTCGTTTTTGAGAATCTCAAGGCAAAGATGCTCCAGGTCCGAATAATCGAGAACCTTGTTTTCGCTTTTTCTGCTTCTGAGCAATTCTTCATATTTTTCCGTAACTTCACGGAATTTCAGCACATAAGGGCGCATCTTCAGTGTATGCGTGAGCAGTGTCTCATAATCAAAAGGAATAAGTCCTTCAAGATCACTTATCAGAGCTTTTCCCGCATCTCTGTAAAATGCGATCTCTTCGCCTCTTTCAAGCTTGTTTGCGCTTAATGCTCTGGGGAAAACGGTGCTTTCGTAGCAGATGACAAATTCACGGAATCCTTCATCGAGCTTTTTCAGAAGTAAATCTATGTTTTCCACGAAAACAGCGAGGTTGTCCGTAACTTTACCCTTTTCATCGCAGGATGCAGATATTTGAAGGGCATCGGAGTATTTCTGTCTTGCTTCTGTGAGGACCTCACGGACTTTCTGCATAATAAACTCTACGGCACTGCTGCGAAGAAACATCTCTTCGTCTTTCGGGTAATTTTCCGCAAATTCTCTCAGCTTATCCCGATAATCATCGAGATTTCTGAGTGAGTCGTATGCACTTATGATGTTTTCCTTTATATCCGAATCATCTCTTCCGGAAGCGAGTGTGACGGCAAATTCCTCAAATTCGCTGTCGCCTCTTTCGTAATATTCTTCGCAGATATCATCTATACATTCACCGTACATAATGAGGCGTTCCTCATCACGCATTATTCTTGAGCCGGGATCGACTCCGATGAGATAGTAATATTTTTTTATTACTGAAAAGCAGAATGAATGCAGTGTCGATATTGAAGCGCTTTCCAGCTTTTCCGCCTGCTGTGAATAATAGATGACATCTTCATCGGAAGATTCCCTGATCTTTTCTCTTATGGCTTTGCGGATCCTCTGTTTCAGTTCACCTGCGGCGGCTTTTGTGAATGTTATGGCGAGGAGTTCATCCGTCTGCAAAAACTTATTCTGAATAAGACGGATTATCCTCTCCACGAGAACCGCAGTTTTTCCGCTTCCTGCAGATGCGCTTACGAGAAGATTTTTGTCTGTGGTTTCTATGGCAAGGAGCTGTTCTTTTGTCCAGTTCACACTCATTTGTCTTCTCCTTTCTGCAGAATGCTTTTGTCTTTTTTCTCAATGATCCTGTATGCATTTTTGTCGAAGATCACGGAGAACTTGCATATATGTGAGTACTCACAGTATGTGCAGGCATTTTCTGTCTTTGCGTATCTGTAAGGTAATATTTCTATATCCGCACCGAGTATCCCTTCCGCTGCGGAAGCGATACTTTGTTTTGTCTTTTCAAGAAGAATATTGAATTCATCTCTCGTAAGAAGACTCTGGGAGTCTTTCAGTTCCTCTGTCTTTTTGTCTACGGCAACATCCGCAATATATGAACCTTCACGGACTTTGTTGTCGAGTGCTTCAACGATGCTGATATCTTTAAGGGTTATACCCCGAAGCTGCAGTTCCTTTCTGACGGAGGTTTCAAGTTTGTCCATATCGGATTGCTTTTTCACATCCACAAGACCCGGGGATAATCTGAAGTAAAATACTCCCGCAACATCCTGAGTGTCGTCTCTCACCGCCATTGCGTATACAGGAAGCTGTACGTTTATTCCCTCCAGACATTTGGAAAGATCAAAACTTGTTTTCGAGCTTTTATAGTCCACTATCTTCAGGAATCTGCCGTTTTGTATGCTTGCAAAATCGATTCTGTCGATTATTCCCCTTACAAAAACACTGATCTCATCTTTTGTCTTTATTTCTATTGCATCATACCGTGCATCAAATCCGAAATACATCTCGCTTTCACCGATCCTGAAATCGGAAATGCGTATCTGCGAAATTATTTCCTTTATTGCGGCAGTTGCGTTGGAAACAAGTTTTCTGTAAAGATATATACTGTTGCTCACCGTGTGGACGATGCCGTCTTTGTATTCTCTGAGAACTTTATCCACGATCTCTTTTGCGATAAGTTCAATATCTTCGTCACTGCAGGTGATACAGTCAAAGCGGCATTCTATGATGGCTCTTGAGAATTCTTCCACCACCATATGAAGTATGTTTCCCGTATCTGTGGAACGGATATTTTTAAGGCGCCTTTCTTTTGGTTTTATGACATATCTCATAAAGAAGGAAAACGGGCATTTCCCGTATGTTTCCAGCATACTTACGGACGTTACGAACGGATCGGGAAGCAGGGAAGAATACAACTTTCTATTGTATATTTTCGCTCCGTTGTCAAATGCAAATCCGTCTTTTGAGATGGAAAGAAGGCTTCTTGTTCCGTCATCATCCAGCACACTTATCATGGAGGAAAGAGTCTTCTGTTTGTCCTCGTTTATGCCCTGCGAGATCATTTCCGAGAGAAGGTCCGTCATTTTTCTGAAAGCGAAACGGTCTGTGTCTATCATGTCCGGGCGAAGAAGTTCTTCCGAACATATTATTTTCCTTCCGTCCGGGAACAGCTCGTCCACTCTTTCGTAAATTACCGAAGGATACACTTCTTCGGAACCGTCTTTTGTTGTTCTTGTCAGATACAGCAGTTCCTTGGGAAAACATATATGCAGATAGCATACGAAATTATCCCTGATACGCTGATAGTCCGAATTGTTTTTCAGCTTCAGTGAATGCATCTGTTTTCTTTCCTGATCGGTGAATACAGGCTGTTCGTATGAATTTGAAGGCATTTTGCCTTCGTTGCAGCCCATGAAGAACAGGACTTTGTTTTCTGATGTGGTGCTTCTTATTACATCTCCTATACTCACCGCATCCACTCTTGCGGGGATGATACCTACGGTACTTGCGGAAAGGGCATACGAGAGAACATCATAAATTTCCTTTATGCTCATCATATCGTTACCGAAAAAGCTTTCGAGCTGGGAGAGAATGAGCAGTATCTTGTTGTTTATCTGTGCATATATATTTGCGTTTTCGTAATCCTCATCGGAAATGAATCTGTCGATACATTCCTGCAGTTTTTCTTCGAAGGATACTGTTTCAAGACTGCCGGTAAAGCTTTTCACAAACTCAGACACGTTATTATACCCGAGAACTTCTTTTCTGATCTTATTTATTGGTTCCGTAAGTTTTTCCCTCAGCGCATTGATTTCTTTGAGGTCGTAGCTCTGTTCGGTATTGTTTCTCTCAAACGGGCTTTCCCACATTCTGTTTTTTATGCCCATTTCCAGTACATAGTTTTCAAGTAGCATATATTCTCTTTCATCAAGAGAGGAAAAGCCTGTTTTTGCAAATGAAATAAGCTCTGTGGTTGTGTAGCTTTTATCAAGCATACTCAGTAAGCCCAGAAAAGCCCTCACTGCAGATGTTGAAGAAACAGCCCTGTTTTCGTCGATAAAATGATCTATATCATGCCGTTTCATAACATCGGACAGCACGGTGAAATAACTTTTGTCCGTACATATGATGCGGAAATCTCCGAAACGGTAGTTTTTTTCTTTTATCAGACGATTTATCTCGCATGCAACAAAGTCACATTCTTCATTAATGTCATCTGCACGGGCAAGATTTATGACATCCGTACTTTCCGTATAAGCCACCGCATCATAACTCATAAGATGCTCTTCGAGAAATGCCACAGGGGCACTGAGCATAGAATCATTCTTTATTTTTGTTATCTTATAATCAAGGGAATTTTCTTTTGCTACGGATATAAGTTCATTGAGTGTCTGCATACTGCACTTAAAGAATGGCTCATCATCGCAGTGGAGAATGAAGCTTGTATTTTCCGCATCTCTCATTACGAGGGATATGAGCGGATATTCACAGGCATCGAAGGAGTAGAAGCCGTCGAATATAAATACGGAATCTTTTATCAGTCTGTTGTCTTTTGCATTTTCGGCAACAAAAGAAAAATAGTCATCAGTATTTATTACGGATTCTCCCACAAGAGACTCGTATGTTTCGTAAATTCTGCGTATGTCATTGAGCTTCATTTTTACGGAGGGGGTGTCCTTTTCATCACAGATCAGATCCGTATGAGACAGCCCTCCTTTTTTGATTTCATCAATGAAATTTCGTACTTCGTCCACGAATCCCGCAGAGCCGCTCGTGCTTTTAAATATATTCAGTTCTTCCGCACAAAGACAGACGGCTCTTTTTATGAGTATGGCAAAGCCTTCTTTGGAAAGCACGTTAATATCAATATCTGTTTCTGAGCTCAGACGGTACGCAAGTCTCTTCAGGCTCAGAACCTCTGTCTGCATATTGCAGAGACTTTCTCCGAGGATCTTTCTTTCTGTTTCGTAGGAGAACTGTTCCGGCACTACAACAAAAGCCTTCTTTTCTTTTGGAAGGCTTTCGAGTACTTTATAAACCGGTTCACTGCATTTCTGACCTGCTCTTCCGATTACAAAATTGATCATTATATAAGCTCCACTTTCATTAATGTATCTATTTCAAGCTTCAGTCTTTTTATGGCTGCGGCGAATTCGTATGTTTCGGCGGTAGTATATAAAGTAATGGTCTTTTTCGATTTGTTGTTCAGCTCGTTTGCAT
The DNA here is from genome assembly GCA_015058295.1 of Anaerofustis stercorihominis. Lineage (GTDB taxonomy): Bacteria > Bacillota > Clostridia > Eubacteriales > Anaerofustaceae > SVCP01. The sequence continues at coordinate 36,133 of SVCP01000002.1, read as the reverse complement.
CAAGATATTCCTTGAGCATCTTTACCTGACGGATCGCAGGATCAATGAGATTAAGCTTCGGATACAGACCGTTAATCTCATTTTTTATGATCGGGAAGTGGGAACAGCCGAGCACAAGGTCTTTTATGGCAGGGTCCTTTGTAACTATCGGTTCTATACATTCTTTTATGTTCTCTCTCAGAAGAGGTTCGTTTTCCATCTGACTGTCGATTATCTTCGGAAGGGAGATGCTTGAATTCAGCGTAACCTTCATATCCGGGCAGACTTCGCTCAGTGCATTTTCGTATACTCCGCTGTTTACGGTTGCACAGGTTGCGATTATTCCCAGGGAATCACCTTTTACGCTTTGTTTTACTTCCTCAACTCCTGCCTGTACGATTGAAAACAGCTTTACGTTTGAGTGCAGGCTGTCGATATGTGAAGATATTGTGTTGCAGGCGAGGAGTATGGCTTTTACTCCTTTGTTTTCGAGATAGTCTATCATTTTCTGTGCATAGAATACAATCTCTTCCTTTGTTCTGTTGCCGTAAGGCATCCTGAGGGAGTCTCCGAAATATATTACGGATTCATCAGGCAGTATTTCCTGCATGGGAGAGAGTGCCGTGAGTCCTCCGACTCCTGAATCGAGTATTCCAACGGGTAGATTTTTCATAAATTTGTTGTCCTTTTGCATATTGTCCGCCCGCCGCAGGCGCAAGCCGCTTTGCGGCTTGCCTGCTCAGAGGCTTCGCCTATGAGCGCTCACGCTGCGTGAGCAGCCTGCGGCGGGGTGTATATTTCAGTAAATAAATATCATGCTGCCGTCTGTATGTTTATCCGGTGACGTATCAGATATATAAATGAATATTTCTTCCGGGTCTTCGCCCCAGAATTCTGCAGTGAAACATTCTGCGGGAATATTAAAGTAAAAGTGCGGATTCCCTCCCGATTCGATTATGCGGGTTTCGGAATATATTTTTTTGACACCTGTCCCGTCATCACCATAAAATACAAATTCGTGGTATATGGGCTCCTCGTCTTTATACGCCACACCTACGAGCACATTCAGTGATTCGCCTTTTTTAAGCTGTGTCTTTGACGGTATCAGAAAGTGATAGTGCACTTTACCTTCAATCATACTCATATCCTTATTATTTTATACTTATCTGTATTATACATCATAAATATGATATTTGTCATTGTATTTATCAAATGTTTGCGAGAATAAAAATATTGTCGGAAAAGGAAATATATATGTTGCTTTTTTTTAACTTTAATGTTATCATATGAACGAATCTTCATATGAATGAGTATTCATATGAATGGAGGTAAATATGAGTATGAATGAAAAAGACATGCAGGAATTTTCACTGCAGAAGCTTGCGATATTTTTCTCCGTACTCGGGGATACGGGAAGGGTAAAGATAATAAATACCCTTATCGGAGGCGAATACTGCGTGAGCCACCTTGCGGAGGCTGTGGGGCTAAGCCAGTCAGCTGTAAGTCATCAGCTTAAAGTGCTGAAGACCAACAACATCGTCAAATCCCGCCGTGACGGAAAAAATATATACTATTCACTGAATGATGAACATATCTTTGATATTTTTGAAATTGGTCTTGCCCATGTTTCGCATACACAGGACCCTTATGAGGAGGAAAAGGAATGATAATTACACTGAAAGGACTCACTTGTGCAAACTGCTCTGCGAAGATCGAAAGAGACATCAACAAGCTTGAATATGTAAATGAAGCTACATATAATCTCGTAACACAGCAGCTTCGCCTGAATGACAACGGCACAAAGGATCTGAAAACGATCATCGACGATGTCACAAAAATTGTCAACAAATACGAATCAGGTGTTACTGTTATCCCGCCGGCTGAAGAAAAGAAGAAAACAGTATCTTCAGCACCCGTACTTGCAGGCGCAGGAACACTGCTCATCACTCTTAAAGATCTTACCTGTGCAAACTGTTCCGCAAAGATCGAAAGAGATATCAACAAGCTCGATTATGTAAAGGTTGCTTCGTATAACCTCGTAACACAGCAGCTGAAGATGGAGCATCTCGGTCTTAAAGACCTTGACGGTATCATTGAAGATGTTACGAGAATCGTCAACAAATACGAATCGGGCGTTACGGTAATTCCGCCGGAAGTTGAAAAGAAAAAAGCGGAAGTAAAATATGAAGTAAACGAAGCGGAAGAAAAAAGCGGCTTTAAGGGATTTGTCGAAAAGTTCGCAATGGAACTTATCGGCATAATGCTTTTTGCTATAGCTATTCTTGTTATCGAACCGCAGTATCTTAAAGTCGGATTATTCCTTGCGGCATATGTTCTTATCGGATATGACGTACTTAAAATCTCCATCAAAAACATCGGCAAAGGTCAGGTATTTGACGAAAACTTCCTTATGAGTGTGGCCACCGTCGGCGCAATATGCCTCGGGGACTTCGTCGAAAGCGTTGCGGTAATGCTTTTCTACAAAGTCGGCGAATCACTCAGCGAATATGCTCAGCAGAAGAGCATCAGAAGCATCAATGCGCTTCTTGACCTTAAAGTTCCTTATGCAACACGTCTCTCCGAAAGAGGAACAGAGCAGATCCCCTGCGAAGAAGTTCAGGTGAACGACCTTCTCATCGTAAAAGCAGGCGAATCCGTTCCCGTAGACGGTAAGATCGTAAAGGGAAGCGCATATGTTGACACAAAATCCGTAACAGGCGAATCTGTCGCAAGGCACGTTGACAGAGGCAGCACTGTTTATGCAGGATATATCGTTACAGACGCATCTGTCACCATCAGGGCGAAGAACACATTCGAAAACAGTATGGTGGCAAAGATCATCACAATGACAAAAGATGCGGCGCAGAACAAGGCAAAGACAGAAAAATTCATCACAACATTTGCCCGTTACTACACACCTGCTGTAGTTATCTCCGCACTCCTTCTGGGAATCATTCCGCCGATGATGGGAATGGGTGAATACGCATACTGGATCAGAAAAGGTCTTGTATTCCTGGTAATCTCCTGCCCGTGCGCACTTGTACTGAGTATTCCTCTCAGCTACTTCGCAGCAATCGGTGCGGCAAGCGCAAAGGGTATACTTATCAAAGGCGCTACATACATCGAAGCACTTTGTAAGGCTGATACGGTTATCCTCGACAAAACAGGTACAGTGACAAAAGGTGATTTCAACATCACAACGGAAAAAGCGGTGATCGACCGGGAACTTTTCAGAGAATACCTCTGCGCAGCGGAATCTTCTTCCAATCACCCCATCGCGAAAGCAATCACTCATGCGTTCCATAAAGAGATCAAGACAAGCGATGTAAGCGAATATAAAGAAGTATCCGGCAAAGGCGTAACACTTAAATATAAGGGCGTTGAACTCAAAGCCGGCAACGACGAACTCTGCGTTACAGACGAAGTCGTCAGCTTCGGCACAGTCGTATACCTCAACGTTGACGGCAAATATGCAGGTCATGTTGTTCTCGAAGATGAGATCAAACCGGACAGCATCGCAGCCATCGACAAGATGAAATCCGCAGGCATCAAAGCTACATATATGCTCACAGGCGACAACAAGGAAACTGCGGAATACATCGCATCAAAAGCACATATCGACTATGTGCACTCCGAGCTTCTTCCCAATGAAAAGGTTGACGCGTACAAGAAGATTCAGTCAAAAGGCACAAAGATCTATGTGGGCGACGGCATCAATGACGCACCTGTTCTTGCACTTTCAGATGTAGGCGTTGCAATGGGAGCTCTCGGAAGCGATGCAGCGATCGAAGCGGCAGACGTAGTAATTATGACAGACAATCTTTCCGAAGTGGAAAAGGTTCTCCGCCTTGCAAAATACTCCAGAAAGATCGTCATCGAAAACATCGTATTCGTCCTTGCGGTAAAATTCCTCTTCCTGGGACTTTCCGCGTTCACACCGTTTGTATCAATGGCACACGGCGTGTTTGCAGACGTAGGAACAGCGCTTCTTGCGACATTGAACGCAATGAGAATCCTCAGAAAGAAATTTGAGTAAAGATTAAATACAAAGAGCGGCTTCAGCTGCTCTTTTTGCTTGGTTTAAATTAATAAGAATTTTGTTGCTAAGGTCTTGTATAAAGAATATAATTAGCATAAATTGATGGCAAAACGCAAAGTTGGAGTTATATATGAAACAAAAGGATAATGTTATCGAAGCTATGAGAATAAATGGTGGATATGCTACATTTCAGCAGTTGAATACACTTGTGGATTTTTCTGCATGGAAAACCAGAACACCATTTGCATCCATACGCCGGATTGTGCAGACAAACAGTGAGTTTTTCAGAATCCAGCCGGGACTGTGGGCTCTTAAAGAATGTGAAAAGGAAGTTTTGGAGAAATTCAGGATAGATGCAAAAGACAAAGAAAGTGTGCAGGAATTTACTCACTCTTATTTTCAGGGGATTATTGTTGAGATAGGAAACATGCGCAATCTTGATACGTATGTTCCTGCTCAGGATAAAAATAAATTGTTTCTTGAAAGAAAACTGTGTGAAATCGCCACAACAAATACTATATACGATTTTACTTATCCTGAAATTCTCAGAAAAGCAAAAACTGTGGATACCATATGGTTCAATGAAAGAAAAATGCCATGCGCATTTTATGAGGTTGAACATTCAACAAACATTAGAAATTCGCTTGATAAATTTTATGAACTGCAAGATTTCAGAGCAAAGTTTTATATCGTAGCAGCACATGAACGTAAAAATCAGTTTGAAGATATAATGAGTAACTCCATATACCGTCCAATAAAGAATCTGGTGGATTTTGTGAATTATGATTCTTTGATTGCTCAGTACAATGCGGAGCATAATCTGGCAGAAAGGGTGATTTAATGAAAAAATATATTGTTGTCGTTGAGGAAACGGTTGTTGGCGAGTTTGAGGTCATTGCGGAAAATGAAGAGGAGGCCCTCGAAATAACATTTCAGAAATATAGAAATTGTGAATTTGTACTGGAGCCTGGTGAGGTTCAGTATGTTCAGATGAGAACTGTGTATCCTTACAAAACTGAGTGGGTTGAAATATGATTAATCCCTGAAACACAAAAATGATAATAATTGAACGAAAAACGCCCTGTCCGTGTGGACAGGGCATAATTTTTATTTCTTATGTCTCATTATATCTTCCGCTTCTTTTGCGGCAACATAGCGCTTGTCGGCGATAATGCTTCTGAGAACGAAGCAACCAAGCCCGCAGATAAGGGATACGGGGATGGCGATGTATGTATTTACTGTGATTGCAACAGATGTGTTTCCTTCAAACAGCATTTCCATACCTGTGGAAACTGCAGAATATGAAAATACCAGCGCAATCATAAACCAGAACTGATTTTTGATCTGACGGGTGCGGAAAAACAACATCATTCCTATACTCATAACAAACAGTATTCCCCAGCGGGTAATTTCAAGAAGGGAAAGAGGCTGTTCTTTTGAGAAAACTCCGAGAACAAGCATCATGCAAAAGCCGATTGCGAAGATGATTCCCATAATGCCCACAGCTTCGAGAATTGTTTCAGCTGTGCTTTTTGTTGCTTTGCCTTTGCAGGCTTCGTGTATGAACCTGTTCATGTCTCCGCCGAACATTCTTTCCGGGGAGACCTTCTTTCTCTGCTGGGCGATTATATGATCCATTACATCTATCATTACTTCCCTGTATGATACGGGGTTGAGGTTGTATTTGCCCACAACCTGTGCGGCAGCGGAAAATACCTTTGCGTTTTCCTTTTTTATTCTGCCTTGTCTTTCTTCAAATATTGCGTTAAGTTCTTTTATTCTTTCTCTTGATTTCATTTATGTGCTCCATAGACTGAACTGCACTGATTATACCACCCTTTGAAGAAAATTGCAAATACAGTTTACCTCACGGTGTATTTATCCTGAATGAAATGATTTTGTGCATATTCTTTCTGCCTGTCTCATAAAGTGTAATGTGCAGAATGGAATTTCTGCAAATATTCAAATACGGGAGGAAAGCTGTGGCAGGAACCGTTAAAGATCACAGAAAGCTCAGCCGTGCAGAGCTTCTTGCGATGCTGATAAAAAAAACAGAAGAAAATGATGCACTTATCCTTCGTATTGAAAAATTGGAGGAGGAGCTTCGTGACCGGCGGCTCTGCATTAAAAACGCAGGGACTTTGTCGGAAGCGGCACTTGCACTCAGTGGTGTGTTCGAAGCGGCAGACAATGCGGTCAGGATATATACGGATGAAATTCTCCGTATCATAAAAGACAGCGAAGCCGTAAGAGAAGAAATAATAAATGAAGCAAATACGAAGGCTGCTGAGATAATCTCGGAAGCGGAAGAAAAAGCCCGTGAGATCATGTTGCTTCAGATGAAAAATACGGAATTTTCCGTGGAACAGGCAGATATAAAATGAAGAAGAAACAAACGCCGCCGCAGGAAATAAGTACAGAGTACCTGAAGGCGGAACTGAACAGGGAGCTTTATAAGAAAAGATATATAAATGTGCTGAAGAGCACAGTGTATTCTCTCATTGTGGCTTCAGCAGTAGCGGTACTGATTGCAAATGTGTGGCTTCCCGTACTCAGAATATATGGCTCCTCAATGAGCCCCACACTGCGGGAAGGGGACATTGTGGTTGCGTTGAAAACAACGAAACCCGACCGTGGAGACACAGTGGCATTTTACATAGGAAACAAAATACTTATCAAGCGGTGTATCGCAGGTCCTTCGGACTGGGTGAATATTACGGAAGACGGAACCGTATATGTAAACGGAGAAGCTCTTTCGGAGCCGTATATAAGTGAAAAAACATTTGGTCAGTGCGATATACAACTGCCATATCAGGTGCCCGAAAACAGATGGTTTTTTATGGGAGATCACAGAGGGACATCCCTGGACAGCAGGCATTCGTCTGTCGGATGTATTTCGGAGGAACAGATCATCGGCAAGGTTATTTTCAGGGTTATGCCTTTTGAAGATTTCGGAGGGATACGCTGAAAATGAGGAAGGAATATTATGAAAGACACTCAGAACAGACCTGAAACATCAAAAAGAAATAATATAATCTGCTGCCTTGGGATCATAGCGGCATTTGTGACGGCGTATGCCCTGATGCTTCCGGCAATAACTATGGAAGCAGTGCCCTGCGCTCTTGCGGAGCATACTCATACGAATGAATGTTACGGATATACAGCTGTATCGGCTTTATCAGTTGAAGAGCTTACAGACAGTGACGAACTTGTATGCACAGCAAAGGAAGGCGAAGGGCATATACACCGTGAGGAATGTATCGGGGAAGATGGAATTTATGTCTGTGGTGATGACGAATACGAAGTACATACTCACGATATTTCCTGCTATAGCACAAAAGTGCTCATATGTGAGTATGAGGAGCATATTCACTCAGATGAGTGCGGTGAAATATTTACAGATGATACTGTGACGGAAATAATTACTGAGAGCACGGAAAACGCAGTATTGATGTCAGAAGCTCCCGTAATATTGAATTCATACGATTCTTCCGAGATGAGCGGTGATATAAACACTGTCTCGGGAGAAGGCATTACATTCAGGTTATTCAATTACAGCACTGACATAAATAAAACTGCGGATAAGTCGGCATGGAGGGAGATTTCACAGTATTTCACCTTCCGTAATTCATCCATGAGTGCGGGAGTGACTCCGTCGGATGAGATTAATATCCCATCACCAAACATGAATGCAGAGCACGACGTAGACGGATTTACAGCAAAGCACGCAACCGTCCGACGTGTACTTGATGAGGACGGATATCCTGTTCTTGATCTTACGAGAAATGCAGACGGCACATCAAGGATTGATCCCGGAGTTGATGACAGCGTACTGAGTCTTGCGTATCTGTTTTCGGATATGGGAGATCACGCAGTAACCGCATATACTCCCGCAAATACTGTCCTGCAAAGAAGCGGCACACACTACTGGTACAACAGTATGGACAATGCAGTTGATTATGACATTGATGAAGGCATATTCCGTGTAAGAAGTTATGCGGAACGCAATTCAACCACTGCCGCAAACTCGAGGACTGTACAAAATGCTGACGGAAGTTCGTCTGTACGGCCTTATGGGGATTTTATTCCGTTCACATACACGGGAGGAGAAACTGTCGGTACTGATACCGACACAGGATATGAATATCATGTGGAATCGGAGAATACGGATTACTGGTTCGGCATGAGCATGGAAGTGGAGTTTTTTCAGACGAAAGACGGTATCGTTCTGAACGAAGAGACAGGTTCCGAGGAAGAAATGATATTCAGCTTTTCGGGAGATGACGATGTGTGGGTGTTTGTTGATGATGTTCTCGTCCTTGATCTCGGAGGAACTCACGGGACTGTTGACGGATCCGTAAACTTCGCTACGGGAGAAATTCTGCAGTATCTGAGCTGGAATGACGCAAACAGCACAGATGCGGCTAAGAAAGAAGGCTCGGCGACATCATTCCCCACGAGCATAAAAGAATGTTTCGATGCCGCAGCAAGAACTCCGTCAGGGGGCTGGAGTGAAGACGGGAAGACATTTGCGGATTATACAAAGCACACGCTGAAGTTTTTCTATCTTGAGAGGGGCAGTGCGGTGGCAAACTGTCATCTCGACTTCAGGCTTCCCACACTTCCGGACAAATCCCTGACAGTCTCAAAGGACCTTACAAAAGATTCCTCTACTGTGCAGGAAGGTGCTGTTGAGGAATTTATCGAAAGCAGTCTTTCTTATAGATTCAGGGTCGTAAAGGCAGAAGATTCTGCTCCGACCGATGAACTGTTTATCCTTCCCGGCACAGCTTATGACATTATGCAAAGTGGTGTGAAAATCGCTGAAGGAGCAGTTGACAGTGACGGATATTTTTCCCTGAAAGCAGGGCAGAGCGCTCAGTTTACGGAAATGCTGGGTAAAGGAAACGGACACACGGATTATATCGTCGAGGAGGTTCTTCCCAATGCACTCACAGGTCAGTACGGCGGGGTGGAGTATTCCGTCAGCAGTGATACGGGAAGTACAGTTACGGAAGGTGAGGAAAAAGAGGACTTTACATATTTTCATACGAAAGTGCTGTCTGCACAGCAGTCGCAGACGGTTGTCTACAGAAACAAAGTCGATATATCCGAATTATGCACTCTGAAAATAACCAAACGGCAGGCACAGGGATCAGAGTTTTCTCCGGAAGATATTTTCCGTATGAGAATACAGCTCGGAGATGAGCTTTTGCCTGCAGGAACAGGGTATACCATAAATGGGACAGCGCATAAAGTGGCCGAAGAAGGCATAATTGAGCTTCATACAGACGAGACTGCGGTTATCGGAGGCATCTTGTCAGGTACATATTTTGAGATTACGGAGCTTGGTGCGGAAGACGGAAGCTTCAACGCAAGCTATACCGGGGAAGCTTCTTCCGATGACTGTAAAATATCTGCAGGGTCCAATGGTGTTACGGGAGAATTTGCCCTTAACAGCACTATAGGAGTTACAGTCACGAATGCAAGCTATGATTTCGCGGCGGGCATTCCCATAAGCAAACAATGTATTGACAATGATGCTGATGTGAATTTCTCATTTGGTGTGGTTGAGCTCATAAAAGATGGTGAGTCCTTCATAGAAGGAGATTCTCTTCCGGGAACAATCATCACAGTAACCGACGAAAGTACTGTGGGAGGAAGAATACTCATCGGATACAATGACGGCACATCGGGAACATTCTTTTACAGAATAAGCGAAGAAAAGACAGGTGGAGATTATATATTTGACGATACATTTTATATCGTACAGACCGATGTGAACGGTAAAGATGCGGTTATCTCACACATATGGAAAAACGGCACTGAAGAAATATCTCCCACAGACACACTTTCGTTTGTGAACAGAAAGACAACGTCTCTGACGGTAACAAAGAGAGTTATCGCTGACGGAAACAATGTGTTGTTCCCGTTTTCCGTGACAGTGATGCTTGACGGAAAGCCGTTTGAAATGCCCCGGCCGCAGAATGGAGCGGATTACACCACAACGGGTCATGTCATATCTTTTGAACTCGGTGACGGTGATGTAATGGTTATCCCCGGTATACCGTATAACGCTGTGGTTACGGTAAAAGAAATTTCCCATGACGGGTTTATACCGCACTATCGGGTAGACGGTATTGACGCTGAAGCTGTGGGCGGTGACAGCGTAAATGTGTATTTTTCATCAGACGCTATGACAGTGGAATTCACGAACAAGATGAGTTATATGTTGCCCGAGACCGGTGGCAGGGGGACAGAGTGGTTTACTATGGGAGGAATGTTTATTGTGGTGGCTGCCCTCCTTTGGTATAAAAAAGAGCATCGGACATTTTCCGACGCTTACAAAAACAGAAGGTAATAACCTTCAGACAAAAAGCACATTCCAATAAAGAAAGGAACAAAAATGAAGAATTTAAAAAAAGTGTTCAGCCTTCTTCTGGCTGTTACGATGATCTTCTCCGTATGCTTCGGTGTGTATGCGGCGGAAGAAACCACAGGGACGATTACTGTTGACAATGCAGTTGTGAATCAGACCTATACAATTTATCAGATCCTCGATCTTGAAAGCTACAATGCGGCAACAGGCGCATATTCCTACAAAGCATCCGATGCATGGAAGGCTTTCGTTGAAAGCGAAGATGTTGCAGGTATTTACCTTACAACAGACTCCCAGGGATATGTGAGCTGGGTAGAAGGTGCTGATGCGGCAGCGTTTGCAAAAGCCGCACAGGCATATGCAAAGGCAAACGGCACAGTATCTCAGGGTGAAAAAACTGCAGACGCCGCAACCGTTACATTTACGGGACTTGATCTGGGATACTATCTTGTTGACACATCACTTGGTACGATCTGCTCTCTTGATACAACAAATCCCGATGTTGTGATAAAGGAAAAGAACGAAGAGACAACGGTTGATAAGGTGATCGTTGAAGACGGAATTGAAAAGGATGAAAATGTGAGCGAAATCGGCGATACAGTGGACTTTAAGATCACGATCTGCGCAAAGGCAGGTGCAGAAAAATATGTTCTTCACGATGATATGTCCGAAGGACTGACACTGAAGCCGGAAACAATTAAAGTTACAGTCGGTGAAGAAGAACTTGCCGCTGAAAATTACACTGTTGTAACTGCAGGATTTGAAGACGGCTGTGATTTTGAGATTATCTTTACGCAGGATTATCTTGACAGCATTACGACAGATACGGATATAGCTGTCAATTACAGCGCAGTTCTCAACGAAAATGCCGAAGTAACAGAAATGCCCAACACAAACAAAACAAAACTCGAATATGGTGATGATACGACCGTAGAAGACGAAACAAAGACATATACATATGAATTTGATATCGTAAAGACTGACAGCGATAAAAAGCTTCTTGAAGGAGCGCAGTTTGAACTTTATGATGCACAGACTGCAGGAAACAAGATCGCTCTTGTCGAAGAAAACGGAGTTTACCGTGTTGCAACAGCTGAAGAAATTTCTGCAGAAGGATTCGTTTCCGCTGTAATCAAAGCAGGTCGGGCTAATATCATCGGCCTCGATGATAAAACATACTGGCTTGAAGAAATCAAGGCTCCCGAAGGATATAACAAGCTTCCCGCACGTGTTGAGGTTGATCTTAAAGACGGCAGTATAACAACGACAATGACAGGCGATACATGGCAGGACGGTGACGGCGGAGTTCAGATCACAAACAAAACAGGTACAGAGCTTCCGTCAACAGGCGGCATGGGCACGACTCTGTTCTATACTTTCGGAGGAATTATGGTTATGGGTGCTGCTGTAATGCTCTTTGTAAGAAAGAGAATGTCAGTATCACCGGAAGAATAATTAAAAACATTACAATTACGTTGTGGGCCGTTAATGCGGCTCACAGCGGTAAGGAGAGCTTTATGCGAAGAAAGGACAATACGGGAAAAATATTGACGGTCATTTTTTTCATAGGGTTGTCTTTACTGCTGTATCCCACGGTAAGTAACCGGTGGAATTCATTTCATCAGTCGCAGGCTGTATCTGCCTATTCGGAGAAAGCAGACAGCCTTGATGAAGATAAATATGCTGATATATGGAATGCGGCGGAGGAGTATAACGCTTCCCTTTGGGGAAAAGACAACGGATTTTATCTTCCGAAGTCGCAGAAAACAGAATACGAGTCACTTCTGAATCTTTCAGGCAACGGCATAATGGGATATATAGATATTCCTTCCATAAACTGTGTACTGCCCATATATCACGGCTCTGATGAAGCTGTACTGCAGGTGGGAGCAGGGCATCTTGAGTGGAGTTCGCTTCCTGTAGGGGGAGAAAGCTCGCACTGTGTTCTTTCCGGGCACAGAGGGCTTCCGAGCGCAAGGTTGTTTACTGACCTTGATAAACTTTCCGAAGGAGACAGATTTGTGCTTAAGATACTCAACGAAACCCTTACATACGAAGTGGACAGGATACTTATCGTTGAGCCGGAAGAAACAGATCCGCTTCTTATTGAGGAAGGGAAAGATTATTGCACGCTTGTAACCTGCACACCATACGGGATAAACACACACCGCCTTCTCGTAAGGGCGCACAGGACGGAAAACGAAAATATAATAAACATAACGGCAGATGCTGTGCAGGCAGAGCCGATGATTACTATGGTAATAGCTGAAGCGATCATACTCTTGGTATTGCTTGCGGTAATACTGATCTCAGATATGCTGAAAAGACGAGCAAAGAAAAACGGAGGAGATATTTATGGGACACAGAATTAAACGATGGGGCATTCTTATACTTGCGGTTTTGTTTATGATACATATATTCATACCTTCGGCTTTCGCAGATGACGGAATTTCGCTGACAGAATCCGCAAGTCTTGCGATCAGGTTTTGTCCCGAAGGAGAAGCGGTTGCTGAAGGTGTGACATTTTCCCTTTACAGAATTGCGGATATGGATAATACAGGTGGATATACTCTGCTTGAAAAATATGCTGCATATGATATTGACACCGATCTTGATTCAGGCAGCACGGACAGGAAAACTCTCGCAGATACGCTCTCTGCATATATAGCTGCCGACGGCATCGGGCCCGATGAAATGGCTGTTACAAATTATGAAGGTATAGCTGCATTCAAAGACCTCTCCGCAGGACTTTATCTCGTTATGGGAGAAGAGTTCGATTCCGGCAGGAAAATATATACTCCCGAAACATTTATAATTTTCCTTCCGGCTACCGATGAAAACGGAATATGGGTGTATGATGTATCCGTAAATGTCAAATATGAAAGCCGCCCGGGCAGTGAGAGTATTGATCTGAAAGTAATCAAAATATGGGATGACGGCGAGGGCAATAACCGCCCGGAAAGCATTACGGTTGAGCTTTATGACGGGGGTATTCTTCTGGATACGGTAATCCTGGACAGTACAAACGACTGGTCATATTGTTGGGAAGAACTTTATGGCGGAGCGTCATACTCAGTAATCGAAAAAAATGTTCCCGAAGGATATACGGTTTCCGTTGAAAAAGATGCAAACACATTTATTATCACAAATCACCGTCCCGATGAGCCTGCGGAACCTGAACTGCCTTATACGGGTGTTTTATGGTGGCCGGTTGCGCTGCTTACGTTTGCGGGGGTGGTACTTATGCTCCTCGGATATATAGAAAACAGGAGAAACATCATTGAAAAGTAATAAAGGAAAATATATGATAAATATGGGGCTGATTCTGATAATATCGGCCCTTTTGCTCGCTTGTTATAACATATGGGACGAAAACAGGGCAATTAAAAACGCGGCAGAAGCATTGTCTGCTGTGGAAATAATTATGGAGGACAGGCAGGAAAATAAACAGGATAAGATTATTCCCGAATATGTCAGAAATCCCGGAATGCAAATGCCTCTGAACGGGATCGACGGATGGGATTATGTGGGGACAATAAGTATTCCGTCTCTTGATATTACTCTTCCCGTTATAAACGAATGTAGTCCTGCTGCACTGAAAAACGCACCGTGCAGATACTACGGCAGTGTATATAAAGATGACATGGTCATTTCCGCACATAATTACAAAAGATTCTTCGCAGAATTGAAAAATATACAGACAGGTGCTGTGGCTGTATTTACGGATATGAACGGGAATGTGTTTGAGTATGAGATGTTCTGCGTTGAGATTCTCAAGCCGACACAGGCAGAAGAAATGATATCGGGAGAATGGGATATGACCCTTTTCACCTGCACTCCGGGAGGGGGATATCGTATTGCAGTGAGATTTTTAAGAATCAGCGGATATTGACTATGTTAAATTACGACTGAAAATAAAAAAGCTGTCGGAACGACAGCTGTCAATGACTCTGAATGGTGACCCCTAGGGGAATCGAACCCCTGTTACCGCCGTGAAAGGGCGATGTCTTAACCGCTTGACCAAGGGGCCACTGACTTGCTTAATTATACACTTTTCAGGTAAAATGTCAAGTACTTTTTATATTTTTTATCAATCAATTTGCCAGTCGACGGGTGTTATGCCGTTATCTGCAAGAAATGCATTTGCTTTTGAAAACGGACGGCTGCCGAGAAAGCCTCTGCTTGCGGAAAGAGGAGACGGATGTGCCGATTTTATTATGAGATGCCGGGGCGAAGAGATAAGATATTCCTTACTCTGCGCAAAAGCTCCCCACAACATAAATACAACAGGTTTTTCTCTGTCGTTGAGAAGAGATATTATCGTATCCGTAAATGTTTCCCATCCGAGATTCTTATGCGATGCGGGAGTATGCGCCCTTACTGTAAGTACGCTGTTTAAAAGCAGAACGCCTTCCTCCGCCCACTTTGTCAGACAACCGTGAGAGGGTATGCTGCAGCCGAGGTCGTCTCTCAGCTCCTTATAGATATTTCTGAGTGAAGGAGGAATTGCGATGCCTTTCATTACGGAAAAGCTCAGCCCGTGTGCCTGAAAATCATCGTGATACGGATCCTGCCCTAAAATTACTACCTTTGTATCTTCGTAGGAAGTCAGATGAAAAGCATTGAATATGTCATACATATCCGGAAAGACAGTATGCTCTTTATATTCTCTCGCAAGCTTTGTTCGGAGTTCTTTGTAATACGGCTTTTCAAATTCGCCTTCAAGAAGCTCACGCCAGTCGTTTTCAAACAATACACCCATTATTTAATGATCCTGATCTTGAATTTTTCTTTGAAAGCGCCTTTTTTGTCCATAAATTTAACGCCGAGGTATCCTGCCGCCATAAACAATGCGCCGAATGCGAAACCGAGGAAGTTTGCATCAAGAGGAATTATCTTCGGCATAACATAAAATCCGAGGAACAATCCCGTGATAAATGCAATGAACGGAACACCGTATCCGAAGAATGATGCTCCCATTACTCCTGAAAATTCCATTTCAACATCCACTTCATCGCCTACGTTTGCTCCAACAAGGTTTTCAACTTCTGCGGAAACAACAAGCTTTTCTTTTCCGACACTGCAGGCTCCGCAGTTTTCGCAGGCTGTGGAACGCTGTACCTGTACGACAGCCATATTATTTGCTTTAAGTTCCGTTACCAGTGCTTTTTCTCTCATATTCTTAATATGTTCCTCCTAATCGTGTGATATGCACATTCTTACGGCTTCGTTCCAGCCTTTGAGAAGTGCGTTTCTTTTATCTTTGTCTATTGACGGAGTGAATACTCTGTCTGTTGAATCTGCAAAATTCATTTCATCCGTACTATTATACAACCCGATGCCGATGGCTGCAAGCATTGCTGCTCCCAGAGCTGTGGATTCTATATTTTTCGGCCTGATTACGTCAGTATCTGCCATATCTGCCGTAAGCTGCATAAGAAGGTCATTTGCGCTTGCGCCTCCGTCAGCTTTGATATATGCGGCTTTCGCATTGAGATCCGTATTAAGCGCCTGCATAAGATCATTCAGCTGATATGCTATTGCTTCCAGGGAAGCTCTGATAAGGTGGTTTCTGTTGGAGCCTCTGCTGAGCCCTACGATTACAGCCTTTGCTCTCATATCCCAGTGCGGTGCACCGAGGCCCGAGAATGCCGGCACGATATATACTCCGTCGGAGCTGTCAACCATATTTGCATATTTTTCAGACTCTGCCGCTGTGGTGAGAAGTCCCATTTCGTCCCTGAGCCATTGAATTAAAGCTCCTGCGATGAACACACTTCCTTCCAGTGCATAGCATACGCTTCCGTCAGCTTTACATGCCAGAGTCGTTACAAGGCCGCTTGTGGAATTGATCTTTTCATCGAGTGTGTTCGCGAGAAGGAAGCATCCTGTGCCGTATGTATTTTTTACTTCTCCGAAATTTACGCAGTTCTGTCCGAAAAGTGCGGACTGCTGGTCTCCTGCGATTCCCGTAATGGGAATTTTTCTGCCGAGAATACTTTCGTCAATATACGCAAGCTGTCCGCTTGAAGGAACAACACACGGCATAAGTGAAGAGGGAATATCCATTACCGACATAAGCTTTTCGTCCCAGCAGAGATTGTTTATGTCATAAAGCATGGTTCTGGAAGCATTGGTATAATCCGTTATATGATATTTCCCGCCACTGAGATTATATATCAGCCAGCTGTCCATTGTTCCGAAAGCGAGTTTTCCCTTAAGTGCATCTTCTCTTGCGCCTTCAACATTGTCAAGAATCCATTTTATCTTCGTTGCTGAAAAATATGCATCGATGGTGAGGCCTGTGGTCTCTTTTATGTATGCGGTGTATCCCGAAGCTTCAAGTTCATCGCAATAATCCGCAGTTCTGCGGCACTGCCATACGATAGAATTATATACAGGTTTTCCCGTTTCCCTGTTCCAGATGATGGTACTTTCCCTCTGGTTTGTAATCCCCACCGAAAGGATATCTTCTGTGTTTATTTTTGCTTTTTTTATTACATCTCTGAGTGTTTCGATCTGTGTGGAGAGTATCTCCTCTCCGTCGTGTTCCACCCATGTGGGATGGGGATATATCTGTGTGAATTCTTTCTGGCTCATGGCGATCATATTGAACTTTTCATCAAATACGATACTGCGGCAGCTCGTGGTGCCCTGATCCAGTGCTATTATGTATTTCATTTGCGCCTCCCTGCGTAAAATGTACTGAAGCGTTACATTGATTATTCTTCATTATAACCGATAAATCCCGTTAATGCAATATCCCGCATATTTGCCTGTAACAAGAAAAATGTAAAATCATATTATATTAACGATTAACGGAAAGGAGCAGTAAGCTTGGACGAAAATATTACCATGAACGGCGTAAGAGGCATAGATTGCCTCGTTGTAAAAAAAGTATACGATGCTCTCAGCAGAAGAGAGTGCCTTGAAAATATTCCATTTGAAGTACAGCTTCCGGGAGGTTCGCTCGGCGATTATGTGTTCTGCAATACTCAGTTCGGCAGGGCTGAAGTATTTCAGTATGACTGCGAACCTGTATTTACGGAAAAAGATGATCAGTATGCCCGGATGAGGCTTATTGTTGGTATACCCGTATATGTGGTTCTTAAAAGAAGAAGCGACAGAAGGGTATTCGTTCTTCCCGCACATCCCGTCAGCTGCGGAGTTGTGCAGAAAGACAACATAATACGCATACCTGTGGACAGCACTGTTTATGCACCAAGAGAATTTCTCCGACAGGGCAGATTTGAAGCACAGGCTGAAACATATGTTGAGACCGGATGTGTGAACATGGCATGCGGTTGTGACAGCCTCAACCTTTCCCTGGGCATATTCCTCATTGTCAGAGTGGTTTCCGACGTACATCTCAGAATTCCAAACTACGGATACTGCGAGATTCCTCCCGAATGTGATGAAGTCTGCGACGAGAATTTCTGCGAGAAATTTCTTGATGAGACGTTGACTCCCTTCCCGCAGTTCTTCCCGGGAGACCTCTGTTAATGCTCGTCTAAATCCTTTTATGCTGCGTTATTTTGGATTTTTGCGCGCTCGCGTACGCCTAAAGTACGCCACGCTTACAAAAAATCCAAAGCCGCCTTGCCTAAAAAGGATTTATACTTCGCATTAAAATGTCTGTCAATCCTTTTATGTCGCGTTGTTTTTGAATCGCCGGCGGTTACGTACTGCAGTACGCGCCATTCGTCGCTCCAAAAGCCGCACAGCTTACGAAAATTTATATTTGCATTGAGAGTAAACCGAAGGATTAGCAGGAGACTTCATGGACAGTAAAAGCCGTGCTTCATATACAGCACGGCTTTTATGTTATTCCTGATTTAAATAATCTGTCCGATAAATGGAATTTATCATCCTAATGTCTCAGTAAATATCTGCTTCAGCACAACAACAGGAATTTCTTGCTTTAAAAAGATCTGCAACATTCCCTTAGGTGTTATTTTATACCCGGATAACAATTCTTTATGATCTGATACTGCCTTTGCTTCAATGTTGATATGATCTTTGAATGGGATAAGCCTTACAAAAGATTCTCCTACATAATAACTTGGGAGTTTAGCCCACAGGATTTCCTGTGGTTCAGATGATACGCAGTCGAAAAGCATTTTTCTTAATGTACTGTACATATCAATAATTTCATCCGGATATATGTCTATATACTCTTTTACTCTCTCATTCATCTGGGTACCTCGCCAAATGATTATTTACCGGAAGTATTTAACTTATAAGCAAAACTTCTCAGAACTCATTTGCCCTGGGGCTTTCTTCGTATTCGTAGAATTTTTTCGCTTCTGAGAGGGCTGCCATATGGAATTTTCCGCCGTTTGCCTTGAATGATGAGATGGCGTTTTTGTATTTTGCCGTATCGTAAAGGTCGATGACCCCTTCGATAAAGTTTTCGTCTCCTTCAACGGTAACCGGGTGTGCATAATTCTTTCTTGCTGATGCGATATTTTCTGACGCAAGCTCTGAAAGTGCCGTAATAAAAGCATTTGTGAAGGCTTCATTTCCGTCAAGCACGAATTTTTCGATTGACTCGGGAAGCAGGTTGCTTCTGAGGTATATGCCAAGAAACTGCTCCCGTATGTTTTGCACATATTTTGCGAAATCTTCGTATACATACAGGGAATTGAATAAACTCCAGCTGTCACGGGTGTTTACATAATATGTGAACTCAAAGTATTTTTCCAGTGAAGTGAGATATTCTCCTTCCTTTGCACCGAGTTCAAACAGTATCATAAGGCTGTCGCGCATTTCGGGCAGAGCTTTGTCGATATGTCTGTTATAGGAAGCGGTATCCTTGAGATTTTTTCTCTGTGCAGTGGAAAAGACGATGAAATTCGCCATGACCGAGCAGTAGTTGTTGATTATTGCTTCCCGTAAGTGAGCATTATCACGGAATACCTTTGCGGCGGATTTATCCGGGCACTCCGAAAGAAACGCAATGGCTGTTTCTTCTTTTGAACCTTCATATCCGAGAGCTTTCATAAAATCAATGACGAAACTGCTGTCGGTGATGTTTTTTTCGTTTATAAACTCTCCCAGTGCCGTGAGGGATGTTGTTTTGTCAGGGTATTGGGACAAAATCTCTGTGTCGATTGTTTGCGAAAGAGTATATTGATCGTATAATTTTGCCGTATTCATATATATGTTCCTCCGTAATTTTCCTGATAAAATTATATCACGGAGAGCGTTCATATGATATATATTATTGTAAAGTTTTTTGCGGATCGGTTTATATAATTCACTTTAAAAAAACGATCAATTTTTATGTATTCACTGTAAAGAGCACTTTTCAACGAAGTTATTTACAATACAGCAAAGTTTTCACAGTAATTTTTTGGCAAAAATCCGTGAGTTTTTAACGATTCGTCAACAGTTATCAACATTGTCCACAAGTTATCCACAGCATATGTGGATTATACACACCCAAAACGCAGGGAAATTTAATTAAGTATATCATCAAAAAAGTCTTCACTTGACAACCCCGAATCCCTGTTGTAGCGGCACAGAAGATCAAGGCTTGCGCCGGGATAAATATTGTTTATGCCTTCATGACATGACAGCGTTGCACGGAATCCGAGCTTTTTGATAAGCTCTCTTGTATCGCTGTCGAAGCTTCCGAAGGGATATGTGAATGTGTCCGGGGTTTTTCCCGTATGCTGAGTGATAAGCTCCTGCAGTTTCATTATGTCTTCTTCTATGAGTCTGTTCTTTTGCTCCACCGTATCGCCTTTGACTTCCAGAAGACCGTTTTTATCTCCTGTGCGGTGCATATCGTATGTGTGGTTCTGTACTTCCCAGAGAGCTGAGTCTGTCATCTCTTTTAGCTGTGACCATGTGACATGGGAATAATATTCCACCTGTTTTTCTCCCGTTTCCGATGCCTGCCGTGTGTAAGTTCCGATAATGGATATGACTGCTTTGACTCCGTATTCTTTTGTGATGGGGTACGCATAAAGGTAGTTGTTGTAATATCCGTCATCGAAAGTAAGCACAATGGGCTTTTCGGGAAGGGTGCCGCATCCGTCAACATAATCTATGATTTCCGACATATGTACGGGAGTGTAGCCTTTTTTAAGAATATATTCAATGTCGCGTCTCAAGGTATCCGGAGTAATGACATATTTTCCGCTTCGGGAAGAGTCTTTCATTATGGCGTGATACATAATTATGGGTACGTCATAGCTTTCCGATACATCTGCGCCTGTTGTCAGCGAAAATCTTGAAAACGAGCAGATTATCACGCACACAAGAAGCACAATGATAATGTTTTCAATGGTTCTTCGCTTTATTATCAAGAATCTGCCCCCAGTTCGTCAAGAGTGGAAAAGCTGTAGCCCTTTGCCCGGATATTGTCTATGAGTTCACCGAGAATGAGAGAGTTTGTCTTTGATGTACTGTGAAGAAGCAGTATGCATCCATCGTGAAGCCTCGGGAGTATCTTTTCGAAAGCGGTTGCTTTTGTGGGTTGTTTTTCGTTGTCCCAGTCTGCATATGCAAGGGACCATAATACTGTTGTATATCCTGCATTTTTCGCCCAGGAAAGATTGTCTTCGTTGTACTTTCCGCTGGGCGGACGGTAGAATTTATTTATGGGACAGCCCACAGTCTCTTCAAATGTCTTTTCCATATCCGTAAGCTGCAGAGTAAATTCTCTTTCCCCGAGAGATGTCATATCAGGGTGATCAAGGGTATGATTGCATACAAGATGGCCTTCTTCTGTCATTCTCTTTACAAGATCGGGATTAGTCTTTACATAATGCCCGACGATAAAGAATGCGGCCTTTACATTCTTTTCCTTCAGCGTATCCAGTATAGTTTCCGTGTATCCGTTTTCGTATCCCGCATCAAATGTGAGGTATATCTTTCCTTTTGCGGCCTCATTTACGAAATATGCGTCGTACTGCCTGAGAAATTCTATGGAAGAATTGCCGACGGGAGTTTTTCCTTCTTCCGGGAAGCTGAGCCCCCAGTCCGTACATTCACCGAATACATCAATATACACATTTCTTCCAAGCACAGTTCCCTGCACTAAAAGTGCACAGACAAGCACTGCTATGAGTGCGGACTGCCTGTTCAGTGGAATATTTTTTCCGTTCTTTATTTTGTTTACGGACTGCGAGACGAAACCGGCTATATGGGATAATATTTTTTTCATAATGACCTCCTTTATACTAAATTATATTTTCGTTAAGGCAGGATTATGAAGGGAAATAAAAAAACGGCTTCTTTATGGGAAGCCGTTTTGAGATTACAATTCAATTATTGTGATACCGTCGATATTTTTGATGATATCTATGGCGGAATCTATGTTCTCGATCTTGATAATGATGAGTGCCGTATTTTCTTTTACAGGTGTTGCCATATAAAGATACTCCACGTTTACTCCGTTTGCGGCGAGGAGGTCCGATGCTTCGAAAAGTGTGCCCGGTTTGTCATCCACCTCAAGAGCGATAACATCTGTACTGCTTGCGGTCATGCCGGACTGCTTGATTGCCGCAAGAGCTTTTTCGTGTTCTTTTACGATTATTCTTGTAATGCCGTATTCACCTGTGTCCGCAATGGAGAGAGCGGTGATGTTTATATTGTTTTCCGCAAGGACCCTGAGAAGCTGGTTGAGCCTTCCGGATTTGTTTTCCATAAATACAGATATCTGTCTGATCATAATTTTTCCTTTCTCTCACCATACAGGCAAGAATAAACTTATACACTGATTTTATCGTATTCCCCTGTGGTTTGGCAAGGGGGTATGTGAATAATTGAATATTAAAATGCGGATATTTTATTAATTGTGTTTGTAGTATTAATAAATAGGTGAAACCCCTTTAAAATTTAAAGATTTTCTAATAAAATTACTATAGGATAATATCGGGAAAATTTATCCGGAGGTTGTGTATGAGGATACTTGTCGTGGAAGATGAAAAAGATCTCAACGGACCTCCTTGAGGTTCGAATCCTCCCAAAATATAAAAACACGCAGTAGTATGCGTGCAGTTATCTATACAAAAAATAAAATGGTCGGAATGAGAGTCCTGCATCCCTTCGCCGCAAGGGCTCGGTCTGCCGCGCTCGTCGACGCTACGCTTACACTCCTCACGCACTCGGCTAAAAACGATTATCAATCGTTTTCTTAACGCCTCCGGCCTTCTCAAGCTTCGAATCCTCTCACGGACTTCCGTTAAATAAAAAATAACGTGCATACACACGTTTTACCATAAAAAAATGGTCGGGTATAAAAACACTAACGTGGTGAAACCACGTTATATTGTTTTATCACAGAAAATGGTCGGGTATAAAAATAATAACGTGGTGAAACCACGTTATATTATTTTATCATAAAAAAATGGTCGGAATGAGAGGATTCGAACCTCCGGCCTCTTGGTCCCGAACCAAGCGCTCTACCAAGCTGAGCCACATCCCGACGCAAGTGATATTATAATACAGGTTTGAGAAAAAGTAAAGCTTTTTTTTCATTTTAAGACAAATTTTTTTCATTATGCCCGAAGTTAGAAAATTTAGTAAATTCCGTTGACAAATTCGTGGCAAATTTGTATAATTATCTGACAAATACACATAATAAAGGCTATGAAGAGGAAGTAATTTACGGAATCCTGACAGGGAGGACGGGTCGTGACTGCAAGCCCGTCTGAGGATGATATGAATGAAAGACACTCGGAGCATCATCGGGGAACAGAGTACCCGCTGACGTGGGCAGCGTTAATGTCATAAAGAGGGCTACGGACTTTTAGTCAATCAGGGTGGCACCGCGGGCAATGCTCGTCCCTGACACGGAATGTGTTGATTGCATTTTGTGTCAGTTTTTTTATTTACGCAGAATTTGGAGGAAATAATGAGCAATAAAATCTTCGCTCCCAAGGGGACAAACGATATATTACCTGAAAAGATCGCCTTGTGGGAGAAAATAGAATCACAGGCAAAGAATATTGCCGCACGTTACGGCTTCAAACAGATCCGTACGCCGGAATTTGAAAGCACAAATCTCTTCGAGAGAGGCGTAGGGGATACTACGGATATTGTACAGAAAGAGATGTATACATTTACTCACAAGGGTAAAGAATCTCTCACTCTCAAGCCGGAAGGAACAGCTCCTGTTGTAAGAAGCTTTATTGAAAACGGTATGGCAAGTGCCGCACAGCCGGTGAAGCTTTTCTATCTTACGAACTGCTTCCGCTGTGAAAACCCGCAGAAAGGAAGATACCGTCAGTTCCACCAGTTCGGAATCGAAGTTTTCGGTGCTGAAGATGCATCAAGCGATGCGGAAGTAATCAGCCTTGCGTATGAATTCCTCAGAGAGCTCGGAATCAAAGATGTAATTGCAAAGGTCAATTCCGTCGGTTGCCCTACCTGCAGAAAAGCGTATTACGAGAAGCTGAAGGCATTTATTGCTCCGAAGCTGGACAAGCTCTGTGATGACTGCAAGAACCGTTTTGACAAGAACCCCATGAGACTTATCGACTGCAAGGTTGAGACATGTAAAGAACACATTGAAGGCGCTCCGCTGATGCTGGACGAACTCTGCACAGACTGTAAGGATCACTTCGAAAAGGTAAAGACGTATCTTGACTGTATGGGAGTTGAGTATGAAGTGGATCCGAAGATCGTAAGAGGACTGGACTATTACACAAACACAGCGTTTGAATTCATTCCCAAAGACAGCACAAAATCCCAGGCTGCCATTGCCGCAGGCGGAAGATACAACGGCCTTGTGGAAACACTCGGCGGCCCGAAAACAGCGGGAATCGGCCTTGCGATGGGTATTGAAAGAATCCTCATTCAGCTCGAAGAACAGGGCATCGAAATCGATACGGAAGAATATACTGATTTATATATCGCTCCTCTCGGAGAAGGTGCAAAAGAGATTGCCCTTAAATATTCCACACTTCTCAGAAGAGAAGGTATCACTGTCCTGACAGATGTCATGAACAGAAGCCTCAAAGCGCAGATGAAATATGCTGACAAGATCAACGCAAAATTCGTTGCGATGGTAGGCGAGGACGAAGCAGACAAAGGCGTTTTCCTTGTAAGGGATATGAACACAAAGGAACAGACGGAAGTGCCGTTTGATAAACTTGCAGAATTTATAAAGTAGTTTTTACGGAGGAGAAAAATGAGTAAAACATCATATAGAACACACAGATGTGCTGAAATTTCAGAAGCACATGTCGGACAGCATGTTACCCTCGCAGGATGGGTACAGAAAATGAGAGACCTGGGCGGGGTTATTTTCGTTCATCTGAGAGACCGCAGCGGTATCGTTCAGGTAACTTTCAACGATGACTGCGAAAGAGATGTATTCGAAAAGGCATCGTCAGTAAGAAGTGAATACGTTATTCAGGTTACAGGTAAAGTCGTAAACAGAGACGAAAACAACTATAACCTTAATATTCCCACAGGCAAGATCGAAGTTATCTGTGAAGCAATAAAAATTCTTGATACGGCAAACACACCGCCTATCTATATCGAAGATGATGACAAAGCAGGTGAAAGCCTCCGTCTTCAGTACAGATATCTCGACCTGAGAAAACCGGGTATGCAGAAAAAGATAATTACTCGTCATAA
This sequence comes from Anaerofustis stercorihominis, assembly GCA_015058295.1. Classification (GTDB taxonomy): domain Bacteria; phylum Bacillota; class Clostridia; order Eubacteriales; family Anaerofustaceae; genus SVCP01. The sequence goes on along the minus strand of SVCP01000002.1, from coordinate 11,138 downwards.
AACTGCACAGCTCGTAAGAAACTTCCTTTCAGAAGAAGGTTTCCTTGAAATAGAAACACCGTTCCTCACAAAACCGACACCGGAAGGCGCAAGGGACTTCCTCGTTCCAAGCCGTGTTCAGCAGGGCAACTTCTTTGCTCTTCCGCAGTCTCCGCAGATCTTCAAACAGATCCTTATGGTAAGCGGATTCGACAGATATTTCCAGCTTGCAAAATGCTTCCGTGATGAAGACCTCCGTCAGGACAGACAGCCGGAATTCACACAGATTGATATGGAGCTTTCATTCGTTGAGCCGGAAGACATCATGGCTATCAATGAAAGACTTATGCAGAAAGTCTTCAAAGAGATCAAAGGATATGACATTGAACTTCCTATCAGAAGAATGACATGGCAGGAAGCAATGGACCGTTTCGGAAGCGACAAACCGGACCTTCGTTTCGGTATGGAACTCTGTGACATTACAGATATCGTAAAAGACTGTGAATTCAACGCATTCGCATCAAACGCAAAAGCAAACCACAGCGTAAGAGCTCTCGTGGCAAAAGGCGCCGCAGACAAACTCAGCAGAAAAGAAATTGATGCTCTCGGCGTATTCGTAAAAGACTTCGGAGCAAAAGGCCTTGCGTGGTTTGTAATTCAGGAAGATAACATCAAGTCTCCTGTTGCGAAATTCCTCAAGGAAGAAGAACTCAAAGCTATCTTCGACAAAACAGGCGCAGAAGTTGGAGATGTTGTATTTGTTGTAGGTGATAAGAACACGGTGGTATATAACTCACTCGGTCAGCTGAGATTACAGCTTGCGAAGAAGCTTGAAATTCCTATGAAGGAAGGATTTGAGTTCCTTTGGGTAACAGACTTCCCGATGTTCGAATATGACGAAGAAGACGGAAGATACTATGCTATGCACCATCCGTTCACATCCCCAAGAGAAGAACATCTCGATCTTATGGAAACAGAACCGGATAAAGTTCTTGCAAAGGCATATGACCTTGTTGTAAACGGTATTGAGCTTGGTGGCGGAAGTATCCGTATCCACTCAAGAGACGTACAGGCAAGAGTATTCAAGGCTATGGGATTCAGCGACGAAGAAGCCCAGCTGAAGTTCGGCTTCCTCCTCGAAGCTCTTAAATACGGTACACCTCCGCATGGTGGACTTGCGTTTGGCCTTGACAGACTCATGATGCTCCTTACAGATTCAGACAACATCCGTGACGTAATCGCATTCCCGAAAACACAGAACCACGGATGCCTTATGTCCGAAGCTCCGGCTGTAGCGGATCTTGCTGCTCTGGAAGAACTTGGTATAAGAGTTATCAGAAAATAATATATAAAATAAGAGCTGTTTTACAGCTCTTGTTTTTTTGTGAAAAAAACCTCCGATAAATCGGAGGTTTTAAAGTTTAAGTAGATACTGTATAACTTAAAATTAAGCGTTGAGCATTTCTCTTGAAACTTTGTAAACGTGTTTGAGAACTACCGGGTTTACGCCTCTAGCCTGAACTACAGCGTTAACTTCGCCGTTAACGATGAATTCTTCGCAGAATGCTTTAGCGATAGCTGCTGCTTCTTCTTCTGTAACTTCTTCTTTCATAGCTTCTGCCGGAAGTTCAACTGTTACGTTGAAGCCGTGAGCTTTGTAAAGTTTGTTGAAGTCATTGATTGTGCCCATACCCTGCCACATATCAACGCCTGTAGCTTTGTAAGCTTCGATAAGCATTTCGTTAGCACCACAGCTGTGGAACTGAACGAACATACCGAGTTCGTGAGCTTTAGCAACAAATTTCTGCATGTTCGGAACGAGAACGTCCATAGCTGTTGCTTCTGAGAAGAACGGGCTTCTCTGTGCACCCCAGTCATCGTGGATCCAGATCATTTTGCATGTCGGGAAGTATTTAGCGATGTTTTCGAGGTACGGAATGTATACTTCTGTTGTGATCTTGTCGAGGAGTTCTTTAACAGCGTCAACCTGATCATCATCGATTACTGCCATAGCAGCATTTTCGAATTCCATGAAAGAAATAAGTCTTTCGAACATGAAGCCGTTGAGCATTGTGAATGCAGGAATGATGTCGCCTTCTACGAAAGCTTTGTTAGCTTCTGCACAACCAGCCCAATCCCATTCGTTTACGTTCGGGAATTTGATGAATTCTTTCCAGTCGTTAGCATCTTCCATGAGCGGCTGACCCGGTCTTACCATTGAGCCACCAGCTACCGGAACGTATTCCCATTCGATACCGAACATATCTTTGCCGCCCTGTTCTTCTTTTGTGAGTTTCGGTTCAGCAATGTCGATTACGAAAGCACGAGCGACGTTGTCCGGGTCGATTCTCGGTGCAAAGAATTTGTATTCATTTGACATCGGCATCCAAAGCGGTTTGTGTGTTTTAGCCATTTCGAGAAGGTTTTCAATGTTTGAAACCGGTTTTTTGATTTCAGCGCCTTCGATTTCACAAGCACAGAATTTTACTCTTTCCATTATTAGTGAGTCTCCTTAAAATTATGTATTTTGTCTTTGTTACATTTTGAATTTCTCTGTACAAAGATAACCTTTAAAAATATACCACAAATATGATTTATTTCAAATATGCATATTGTATGAATAATATAACTTATATTGTTCATATTGTCTGCTATTTATTAAAATAATTAATCTGAAACGCATAAAACAACGCTCCCATATGGGAGCGTTGAAATATTTATTGATTTAATTTTATGTACTTATTAAGCATTAAGCATTTCTCTTGAGAATTTGTAAACACATTCGATGAAGTACGGGTTTGCTGTACCGATGTTTGCAACAGCGTGTGTTTTGCCGTCACGGATAAAGAATTCGCAGAATTCTTTAGCAGCTTCTTCAAGTTCTTCTTTTGATGCGTTTTTGTCATTTGCGATGTCCGGAGCGTCTACGCCGAATACAAATTCCTGTCCCCAGATGTCGTAGTATTTTCTCTTGTCGTTGATTTTCGCCATACCTCTCCACATCTGTACATCACCTTCGATGTATGCGGGAACGAGGAGTTCATTGGCACCACAGCTGTGAAGCTGGAAGAGGAATCCGAGCTCTTTGCATTTTGCAGCAAGTTTCTTGAGCACGGGAACGAACATTTCTCTTGCTGTAGCGAGTGAGAAGAACGGTGCTCTCTGTGAACCCCAGTCGTCATGGATACAGATCATGTCAACCTGCGGGAAGTATTTTTTGATGTTTTCGAGATACGGGAAGTATACTCTTTCGAGGATCTCATTCATGAGTTCTTTAACGGCATCTTTCTGTTCATCATCAATGATAGCCAGCGCAGCACCTTCGAAGTCCATGAAAGTGATAAGTCTTTCGAACATTGTTCCGTTATAAAGTGTCCATGTAACGAATTTGTCTGTGTTGAGATATTCTTTGTTTATTTCGGATCCTTCTTCCCACGGGAGTTCATTGATATCCGGGAATTTGATGAGTTCTTTCCAGTCATTTGCATCTTCCATAAGCGGTTTGCCCGGCGCTACCATAGAGCCGCCTGCTACGGGAACATATACCCATTCGATACCGAATAAGTCTTTTCCTCCGCATTCATCTCTGTTGATGGGTGGGAGTCCGTCTGCAACGAGAGCACGGTGGAAGTTTTCCGGGTCGAATCGCGGGGAAATGCCTTTGTTGTCATACATCATCGGGAACCATAAAGGATTTTTGCCTTCGAAGATGGATCTGAAGTTTTCTCTCGGTGTGATTGGCGTAGCCAGTTCAAGTGTGCCGTCAAGTGCAGATACTTTGATTTCTGCAGGATCGAATTTTACTCTTTGCATTATGTATTCTCCTTTTATTTTTTTATCAAACTGCGCTGAAAATATTGCCGTATTTAAATAAGCGCAAACTATTGATAAGCATATTCATAATAACATATTTCTTAAATAACAATCAAGATAAAATATCATATTTACAAAAAAATATTGATACAGATGAAGAGTTTTATTGCATTTATTGCTATTGTCGACAATTTGTCTGATGAACACAACAAAAAAACCCGGTTCAGTGAACCGGGTTAAGTTTTTTATGTACTACTATGCAGATCTGAGATTATGCGTTGAGCATCTGTCTTGAGATCTTGTAAACGCATTCTTTGAAGTACGGGTTTGTTCTTGCGATGTTAGCGATAGCGTGAACTTTACCATCTCTGATGAAGAATTCGCAGAATTCTTTAGCAGCTGCTTCGAGTTCTTCTTTCGGAGCGTTCATGTCAGAAGCGATTGCCGGAGCGTCTACGCCGAATACGAATTCCTGACCCCATGTGTCATAGTATTTTCTCTTATCGTTGATACCAGCCATACCTTTCCAGTGCTGTACGCCACCTTCGATGTATGCCGGAACGAGCATTTCGTTTGCACCGCAGCTGTGAAGTTCGAATACGAATCCACATTCGTTGCATTTTTTACGGAATTTCTGGAGGATCGGAACGAAGATTTCTCTTGCTGTAGCGAGTGAGAAGAACGGAGCTCTCTGTGCACCCCAGTCATCGTGGAGGCAGATTACGTCGATGAGGTCACCGAAGTATTTCTGAATGTTTTCGATGTACGGCATGTAAACGTCGTCAGCGATCTTGTTGAGAAGTTCAATAACAGCTTCTTTCTGATCTTCGTCGATAAGAGCCATAGCAGCGCCTTCGAAGTCCATGAAAGAGATAAGTCTTTCATACATAGAACCGTTGAGGAATGTCCATGTTTTGATACCTTCAGCTTTGAGGTGTTCTCTGTTTTCAGCTGCGCATGTTTCCCAGTCCCAATCGTTGATGTTCGGGAATTTGATAACTTCTTTCCAGTCGCAAGCATCTTCGAGCATCGGAGCACCCGGCTGTACCATTGAACCACCAGCTACCGGTACGTATACCCATTCAACACCGAACATGTCCGGGCCGCCCTGTTCTTCTTTCGGAACTACAGGAAGCTGACCGTCGTTGATGAAAGCACGTGATTTGTTGTCCGGTTCAAGTCTCGGTGTGAAGCTTTTTGATTCAAGAGCCATCGGGAACCAAAGCGGGTTTTTGCCTTCGATAACTGCTTTCCAGTTGTCTTTCGGTGCGATAGGTGTAGCGATTTTAAGTTCGCCGTCAAGTGCTGATACCTGAATTTCAGCGGGATCGAATTTAATTCTTTCCATTTTTTTCTCCTTTAATTTATAATTATTGTTACGGGTATATGCATAATAAATAATGTATATACGGCCGTCAGATTGGTATTATGATAACACATTTCAGAAAATAAATAAATTATTACATTGTAGCGTAAAAGGCATAAAGATGCTTCAATATGTATGGTTTGAATGCTTGAATCCTGCAAAGTGTAGTGTGTAAACTCCTTTTTATTGTAAAAATGCGGAAAAGACCCGACTCAATGAGTCGGGTCTGAAAATTTTATGTATGCTGTGCAGATTAAAAACTATGCGTTGAGCATCTGTCTTGAAATCTTGTAAACACATTCCTTGAAGTACGGATTTGATCTTCCGATGCTTGCAATTGCGTGAACTTTGCCGTCACGGATGAAGAATTCGCAGAATTCTTTTGCAGCTGCTTCGAGATCTTCTTTTGCAGCATTCATATCGTTTGCGATTGCCGGTGGATCTACGCCGAATACGAAATCCTGTCCCCATGTGTCATAGTATTTTCTCTTGTCGTTGATAACAGCCATACCTGACCAATACTGAACGCCACCTTCCATGTATGCCGGAACGAGGAGTTCGTTAGCGCCGCAGCTGTGGAGCTGGAAGATGAATCCGAGTTCTTTACATTTAGCAGCAAATTTCTGAAGGATCGGAACGAACATTTCTCTTGCTGTAGCGAGTGAGAAGAACGGAGCTCTCTGTGCACCCCAGTCATCATGCAGAGAAATCATGTCAATCTGCGGGAAGTATTTCTTGACATTTTCAAGGTACGGGAAGTAAACTTTTTCAAGAATTTCGTTCATAAGTTCTTTAACAGCATCCTTCTGTTCTTCGTCGATGATAGCCATAGCAGCGCCTTCGAAGTCCATGAAAGAGATAAGTCTTTCGTACATAGTGCCGTTGAGGAATGTCAATGTCTTGATACCGTTTGATGTGAGGTATTCCTTGTTTGCTTCAGCAGCGCCTTCCCAGTCCCACTCATTTACGTTTGGGAATTTGATAACTTCTTTCCAGTCATTTGCATCTTCAAGTGCCGGAGCGCCCGGTTTAACCATTGATCCACCTGCTACAGGAACGAATACCCACTCAATACCGAACATATCCGGTCCGCCATAGTTAGCCTTGTCATAGGGTGTGTCTCCATCAAATACGAATGCGCGTGAGATGTTGTCCGGATCGATTCTCGGTGTAAAGCTCTTTGATTCCAGGGACATCGGGAACCAGAGGGGATTTTTGCCTTCGATAACTGCGATGAAGTTTTCTCTCGGTGTGACAGGTGTAGCGATCTGGAGTTCGCCGTCAAGTGCTGATACTTTAATTTCAGCGGGATCGAATTTAATTCTTTCCATATTTTTCTCCTTTTAATTGTTTTTCATACATATACATAATGAATTTTGTGTATATATGTAATTTGATAGTATTATAATAACACAATTTCAAAAATAATTAAATTGTTATAATGCAGTGAAAAAAAATAAAGTGCACAGCAATTTGCAGTGTGCATATATCGTAAAGCGCCAATATGTTGTGTCATTGTTTTTTATCCAAAAAATAGTGCAAAAAAGACCCGACTCAATGAGTCGGGTCTGAAAATCTTATGTATGCTGTATAGATTTAAGATTATGCGTTGAGCATCTGTCTTGAAATCTTGTAAACACATTCGATGAAGTACGGGTTAGCTCTCATAACGCTTGCAACTGCGTGAACTTTGCCGTCTCTGATGTATGTTTCGCAGAAATCTTTAGCAGCGATTTCGAGGTCTTCCGGATCAGCGTTCGGATCAGAAGCGATTGACGGAGGATCTACGCCGAATACGAAATCCTGTCCCCATGTGTTGTAGTATTTGAGCTTGTCATTGATAACAGCCATACCATTCCACATCTGAACGTCGCCTTCGATGTATGCCGGAACGAGGAGTTCGTTAGCACCACAGCTGTGGAGCTGGAAGATGAATCCGAGTTCTTTACATTTAGCAGCGAATTTTTTGAGGATCGGAACGAACATTTCTCTTGCTGTAGCGAGTGAGAAGAACGGAGCTCTCTGTGCACCCCAGTCATCGTGGAGAGAAATCATGTCAACTTCCGGGAAGTACTTAGCGATATTTTCGAGGTACGGGAAGTAAACTTTTTCAAGGATTTCGTTCATGAGTTCTTTAACAGCTTCTTTCTGATCTTCGTCGATAAGAGCCATAGCAGCGCCTTCGAAGTCCATGAAAGAGATAAGTCTTTCATACATTGTACCGTTAAGGAATGTCCATGTGAGGATCTTGTCTGTTTTAACGAATTCTTTGTTAGCTGCAGCAGAAGCTTCCCAGTCCCATTCGTTTACGTTCGGGAATTTGATAACTTCTTTCCAGTCGCAAGCATCTTCGAGCATCGGTTTACCCGGTTTAACCATTGAACCGCCAGCTACAGGTACGTATACCCATTCAACGCCGAACATGTCCGGTCCGCCCTGTTCTTCTTTCGGAACAGGAGTTTCACCGTCAGTGATGAAAGCACGTGCTCTGTTGTCAGCTTCGATTCTCGGTGTGATACCTTTGTTGTCATATGTCATCGGGAACCAAAGGGGGTTTTTGCCTTCGAAGAGGGCTTTGAAGTTTTCTTTCGGTGTAACCGGTGTTGCGATATCGAGAACACCGTCAAGTGCTGAAACTTTAACTTCGCATTCATAGAATGGAATTCTCTGCATTATTTTTTCTCCTTATTTATAATGTTTTAGCGGATCGGAAGATCCTGACTTTTCAGTCGTTACACATATAATATCATAAATTTTGAAAATTTAGAATAATAATATCGCTGTATTTTAATAAACGGATTACGACACTTTGTCGGCATAGTTAACGTTCATATATAATAAAAAATCTGTATTTGTTGTACAGCCTGAAGTTGTAAATACATAAATATAAAAAGGCTGTCAAAATATTTTGACAGCCTTGTGTGAAAATGCATTTTATTCCAGTTTTATAAAGAAACTGCCGAGTGCCTCCTGTGCAAGTTCCGCAAAATCTTCAGGTGTACCTGCAGTAAAGAGACTTTTGTCAACAACAAGACACAGGGCGTTGGTGATATATACATAAAAGTATTTTTCTATTTCATATATCTTTAAAATTTCATCGAAGTTGAAGATATCGGCATTTTCACCTTCATGTACTTCAAAAGCTTCTTCCGTAATGATATATTTTTTCCCCGAATATGCCTGTTTTACCGTTTCATACTGTTTTTTCGGTGCTGTAACAAGTGCCTTATAATAATATCCGCCGAAAATACCGCAAAGACCTATCATGATCCAGATATTCGCACCGTATTTTCCCGATAATATCATATAAAGTGTTACTGCGAATATTGCGCCAAGAATCACATAGATACGTGCATTTGCGTATTTATAATTTTTATTTCTCATTGAATTGAATTTGCAAAATGTCTTGTAGCCTTCATAACTGAGTGCCACATCTGCTTCGAGTCTTTTCATCTGAACCTCCGGATGTTGAATAGTGTCATTTTAGCATATTTGTAATTCCGAGGCAAGTTTTGACCGCAAGTTTAAATAATTTTTGTCTGCGGGCCCGCCGCAGGGCAAAGGCGGCTTTGCCCGTCCGTAAAGCTCCGGCTTTACGGACTGCCCACGGGCACAGAGTGCCCGTGGGGTGCGGCGGGGCATCCCCATACAGATCTTCACATAAAAAACGGAGAAGTCCTCAAACTCCTCCGTGTGTTTTAAGATTATTTATTCTGCGGTTTCTTCATCTTCAGGTGTGTCATCGTGAGGGATCTTTGCGATAGCGGCGATTGCCGTATCTTCTTCAAGGCTCATAAGTTTCACGCCGGATGTGCTTCTGCCCATTGTGGAGATGCCTGTGGCTTCCATACGGATTACCGTTCCGTCCACGGAAATGAGCATTACATCGTGAAGCGATTTGTCAAGAACAGCAAGGCCGCAGACCTTTCCGGTCTTTTTGGTCATCTTGTAGTTCTGAACGCCTTTTCCCGCACGGGACTGAATGGGATACAGAGAACATTTCGTAAGCTTGCCGTATCCGTTTTCCGTTACGCTGAGAAGCTGAAGGTCGTCGGACGCGATTCCCATACCGACTACCTGTGCATCGTCAGTAAGCCTGATAGCCGCAACACCTCTTGTGACTCTGCCTGTGGGACGGACATCGCTTTCCGGGAACTTGATGGCATATCCCTGATCCGTTCCGAGAATGATCTGCTGATTGCCGTCTGTAAGCATTACGTCGATGAGTTCATCTCCTTCATCAAGACTTATGCCGATGATGCCTGTTTTTCTCGGTGAACTGTATTCCGTGAGGGATGTCTTTTTAATGATGCCGTTCTTTGTTGCCATAACAAGATACTGATCATCTTTATATTCCGTAACGGGAATGACCGCATTGATCTTTTCTCCCGGCTCAAGGGCGAGGATATTCACAACTGCAGTACCTTTGCTTGTTCTGCTGCCTTCGGGGATCTCGTATGCTTTCAGGCGGTATACTTTGCCTGAGTTTGTGAAGAACATGAGATAATCGTGTGTGCTCGTCATAAACAGATGCTTCACAAAGTCGTTGTCCCTTGTTGCATGGGCGGCGATTCCTTTTCCGCCTCTTCTCTGGGCACGGTATGTGTTTGCGGGGATTCTCTTGACGTATCCCACATGGGTTATCGTTACGACAACATCTTCCTTGTCGATGAGATCTTCTTCGATGATATCTTCGTCGTCTGCTTCGAAAGCTGTTCTTCTTTCGTCGGAATATTTATCCTTGATCTCTGTAAGCTCATCACAGATGATCTTTTTGACGAGTTCGTCGCTGTTTAAGATTTCTCTGAAATAAGCGATCTGTTCCTGCAGCTGCTTATATTCGTTTTCGATCTTTTCTCTTTCAAGACCCTGCAATCTTCCGAGTCTCATATCGACGATGGCTTTTGCCTGTATTTCGGAAAGATTGAATCTTTCCATCAATCTTTCTTCCGCATCGTTGTATGATGAGCGGATGATTCTTATTACTTCATCGATATTGTCAAGAGCGATGATATATCCTTCCAGGATATGAGCTCTTGCGAGAGCTTTGTCAAGGTCATATTTTGTTCTTCTGACGATGACCTGTTTCTGATGTGCGATATAATGCTCGAGGACTTCCTTTAAGTTCAGGACTTTCGGCTGGTTGTTGTCCGTAAGGGCAAGCATGATGATGCCGAATGTATCCTGAAGCTGTGTGAACTTGAAAAGCTGATTCAGGATAATATTTGCGTTTGCGTCTCTCTTCAGGTCGATTACGATCTTTATGCCGTTGCGGTCGGAGTAATCGTTGATATCGGAAATACCCACAACTCTCTTTTCCTTTACGAGATCTGCGATCTTTTCAACAAGCTTCGCTTTGTTGACCATATACGGGATTTCCGTGACGACGATACGCTGTTTTGTGTTTGAAACCTGCTCGATATGAGTTTTCGCTCTTACCTTTACTCTGCCACGGCCTGTTGTATATGCGGAAATAAGTCCGCTTTTACCCATGATGATGCCGCCTGTGGGGAAGTCCGGACCTTTTACATAGTTGAGAAGGTCACGTGACGAAAGGTTTTCGTCTTTTATAAGAGCTATTGTCGCATCAATTACTTCGCCGAGATTATGCGGCGGAATATTGGTCGCCATACCTACGGCAATACCCGATGAACCGTTTACGAGAAGGTTCGGGAATCTTGACGGAAGGACGCTCGGTTCTTTAAGACTTTCATCGAAGTTTGATGTAAAATCAACCGTGTCTTTTCCGATATCTCTGAGAAGTTCAACAGAAAGACGGGACATTCTTGCTTCTGTGTAACGCATTGCTGCGGCACCGTCTCCGTCGATACTGCCGAAGTTTCCCTGACCGTCAACAAGCGGATAACGGTATGAGAAATCCTGCGCCATTCTTGCCATTGCGTCATAAATGGAGGAGTCTCCGTGGGGGTGGTATTTACCCATTACGTCCCCGACGATACGCGCACTTTTACGATAGGGA
>SVCP01000089.1 GCA_015058295.1 Anaerofustis stercorihominis | reverse complement strand
GGGGGGAGACGATGCCCTGGCCATGAGCATCTCCCATATTACAAAAATAAAGATACAGTGGGCATATCTGTTCAGCGATCTTTCTGTACTTGTTTTGTCCCTGACATATATCCCCATGAGCAAGCTTATATATTCACTGTATACGGTTATCCTCTCCGGACAGATAATCGGACTTTTTCAGAAGAAATAATATAAGCAAGCTGATATATACAAACGGTATATATCAGCTTTTTCGTCCCCGCCACAGGCAGTGGATAAAAAAACAGGCATACAGTGTATGCCTGTTTTACTTATGAAATTATTTACGCAAGAACTTCGCCTTCTGCTTTGGCTTTACCGAGATAATCTTTGCTGAGAGCATATTTCATTGAGTATTCTTTGAAATAAAGCTCGAAAGATTCGTCTTTCTTGTATTCCATGCTGTTGATATACTCGTGGATATCAAATGATTTGGAGTCGATTGCGATCATTGCAACTGCGATGTTTGAGCAATGGTCTGCAATTCTTTCATAGTTTGTGAGGATATCATTGAATACGAATCCTGAACCGAAAGTACACTGACCGGCCTGCAGACGTTCAACGTGACGCATCTTGATCTCATTGCAGAGATTGTCAATATGTTCTTCAAGAGGTTCTACTCTTGTCGCAAGAGTAAGGTCTCCCGCAACAAACACATTCATAGTAAGTTCAACGACTTCCTTTGTCGCATTCTCAAGAATCATAAGTTCATCAAGTGCGAAATCTGAGAACTTTGTGCCTTTTTCGGAAAGCTCTTTCGCTGCTTCCGCAAGGTTCATTGCGTGGTCGGACATTCTTTCGAAGTCGGTGATCATTCTGAGGAATTTGCTTACGGAGCTGTTCTGTTCATCGTCAAGTTCTTTTGCTGTAAGCTTGAGAAGGTATGTGCCGATTTTGTCTTCATATACGTCAACCACATCTTCCAGAGAAACAACTTTTTCGTATTTTCCTTCGTCGTATGTATGCAGAAGTCCGATGGCATTCATAATATTTTCTTTTGCCTTGTCAGCCATATCATAGATTGCATTTCTGCTCTGTTCAATAGCAAGAGACGGGTGGTCGACAAATCTTTCTTCGAGAGGAAGTGTCTGAATACCTTTTTCTTCTGTTTTGACCGTATCTTTGATGAGTTTTTCCGTAATCGTTGCAATATGTCCCGTAAGCGGAAGCTGAATAAGAACGATGATAAAACGATATACTGTGTTCACGATGGAAACCGTAACCATATCAAGAACAGTATCCATAAACGCAAACTTCATGAATGCGTTGATGCTGTAAAATGCAATACCGAACAATACTGCCCCGATGGCATTTGTGAGAAGATATGCAAATGCAGTTCTCTTTCCGTCTGTTGTCGCACCGATTGCCGAAAGAAGCACCGGAACAGCAGCCCCTACAGCAATACCCATTGTAAGCGGAAGTGCAACTTCAAATGTAATAGCGCCTGTAATGCTCAATGCCTGAAGAATACCTACCGCTGCGGAAGCACTCTGAAGTATACATGTAAATGCCATACCTACGATAATACCGATAAACGGATTAGAGAAACGGGTAAGCATACTTATGAACGCTTCGCTTTCCCTGAGGTGAGACACAGATCCGCTCATTGCTGACATACCGAACATAAGAACGGCAAATCCCATAAAGATCTCGCCCACATTGTTCTTTGTTCTGCCCTTTGCGAACATTTTAAGATATATACCGATAAGTGCCGAAATACATGTAAGTGATGATGTTGAGAAAAGAGAAAGCCAGCCAGTACCTTCAAGCTGTGAAAGACAGATAACCCAGCCGGTGATGCTTGTACCGAAAATAGCACCAAGGACAATAGGAATAGCCTGTCTGAGTTTCATAATTCCCGAGTTTACAAATCCTACAACCATAACTGATGTAGCTGATGATGACTGAATGACTGCTGTGATACCTGCTCCGAAGAGTCCACCTTTGAGAGGGCTTCCCGTAAGTCTGTAAAGGATCATTTCCAGCTTGTTACCCGCCACTTTCTTAAGTCCGTCGCCCATAAGAGACATACCGTACAAAAACAACGAGATACCTGTAAGAAGCTGTGTTACGATACTGATGCTCATGATAATTTCTCTCCTTTATTGATGATTTATTATTTATTGTACAAGAAAAAAATAACTTTAAATTTCCGGTATATGATAGCACAAACGCAGATATTTCTCAATATTTTTCATTAATTTTACATTTATTTTACATTTATTTTACAATCGCGCAATTTATTCTTAAAAAAGTACGAAAGGAGCGCTTTTAACACACACATCATTTGAACGTATCTGATTAAAAAATAAAAGTATTTCACTTACACAAAGATTTATTGCATAATATTCTGTAGATCTGCTTCGATGCAAATCCACCGTGCTCGTCGACGCTTAACGCTTACGCTCCTCGCACACTCGGCTAAAAACGATTATCGATCGTTTTCTTCACGCCGCGCAGCTCTCCGTGGATATACATACATCTGCCATTTCTGTGTTTGTCTGTATGCATAATGTTTTCTTTTCCGACATACCCGATCTGAAGATGCTCCTTCGACACTTCGTTTACTCTCAGTCGCACATCGGTGCTGAAAATGCCTCACCGGGGCATTTTCTTACGCACCTCACCTTCTCAAGCTTCGAGTCCTGCAGTGATTACAGATATATAAATAAAAAAAACGATAAACACTATGTTTATCGCATCTGTCAGATGGCAGGAGTAGCAGGACGCACCCCTTCGTTTGCTTCGCAAACTCGGTCTGCCGTGCTCGTCGACGCTTAACGCTTACGCTCCTCGCACACTCGGCTAAAAACGATTATCAATCGTTTTCTTCACGCCGAGGGCCTTCTCAAGGTTCGAGTCCTGCAGTGATTTACAGATATATAAAAAAAACGATAAACACTATGTTTATCGCATCTGTCAGATGGCAGGAGTAGCAGGACGCACCCCTTCGTTTGCTTCGCAAACTCGGTC
>SVCP01000088.1 GCA_015058295.1 Anaerofustis stercorihominis | reverse complement strand
GGGATGCGGTTAAGGGAACCGCGTGCTGCGTTTTGCGGACGGTTGAGCGGTTTTTATACTTACTCTGAACAGACAATTCACACATTGATGATGTAATGATGATATAGACCGATCTTTGAAAAAACAGCAGAGATTACTAAGTTCAGAATGAGTAATCAATATCGCATTATGGTCTGAATGTTTCTTAACGTGACTGCATAGGGGATCTCACGATATGCACGGGATATATAAGAACTATATGAAATAGAACCATATTATGCATACCGGCAGAAAAAGGAAGACTACCGGTCAAGGAAATCGTGTTTATGCAGAGCCTTCTTTTATCAGCCTTCGTAAGGGCGAATGCGAAGCGTTGCCCCCACGGATTCGCAAATCTTACGGCAGAGTTCCTGTTCTTCCTTTGAGGTTACAACATCCACTACCGTCATAACAACATTGGGTATATAGTCCGTGCAGTCCTTTGTAAACCTGAGCATAGCATCGTAGGAATCAATTCCGAATTTAGGACGAACTATCTTTAAATAGTCTTCTTTATTGGTAGCGTTCAGGCTGATCGATACGGTATCAATCAGTCCTTTCAGTTTCGGTGCTGTTTTTTCATTCCAAATCAGATCAGCAAGACCGTTGGTGTTTATACGGATTTTGATGTCGCTCTTTGACTTAATGTACGCCGCTACCTCCAACAGATCGTCAAGACGCTCGGTGGGTTCACCGTAACCGCAGAAAACCACCTCACTATATTGTGTCAGGTCCCATGTATCAATGCTTTCACAAACCTCCTGAACGGTAGGCTCCCTTTCAAGCCAAAGTGAGTCTGAACCGTGTACACCTTCGCCGTTGTGCCGCAAGCAGAAGGTGCAGGCACAAGGGCAACGATTGGTCATATTTATATAGATACCGTTTTTAACCGGATATGTGATTGTCATCATACAGATTTTCCTCCGTTAATCATCTGCTTAACATTCAGCTTATCCATAGCGAGTCCGACAGCAATAAAGAAAATACTGCTTAAGACCGACTGGGTAATATACCCCGGTATTCCGGCGAGGGGAGCCGCAAAATTGCCGGTTATCAGCGCCTCATACAGATAATATCCGCCGATGCATACCGCACAAGCCGGAAGCAACGCCAGTATGTTGCGCCAGCAAATGATTTTTTCGCTTTTGCGCGAAAAGAACAACACAGCAAAAATTTTTATAATTACAGAGCCCGGTACCCAGATGGCATATCCGGTAAGACAATCTGCAAGTAGCGCTCCGCCTGCGCCGACAAACATAGCATAAGGCAACGGCAGCAGGCAAGCGGCAAGATAAATAACTCCATCCCCGATGTGGGTATATCCGGTATGACTTGGGATGTGCAGATATGCGGTGAACACAAATACCACGGCTGTAAAAATACCTGCAAGGCACATAAGTTGAATTTTTCTACTCTTCATAACAAGTGATTCCTCTCAGATTTCCTGTAAAAACTCTTCAAAGCATATACCATCGGTTTTGGGCAGATCAAGTTCAATAGTACGCCGCAAAACTTTGGCAATAAAGGAGGACGCGTGACGTACGGAACTTGTAAAGTCAACTCCGTTAACAGCATCCGCCGCAATAATAGAGGAGAAAACATCTCCCGTCCCCGAACGGCATGGGCCGACCTTATGCTCTCTGACCGCTTGCGGCTGCTTTCCTGTTTCGTAAATGAAGTTTTCAAGATCTTCGCCGCGCTCAAGACCGGAAATAACGATTTTTTTCGGTCCCATATCGCTTAGTTTTCTACACAGTTCAGCAAGCGCTTCTTTGTCCATATCGGGTTTATATTCTGTCCCTGTGAGGATACAAGCCTCCGTCAGATTCGGAGTCAGAATATCCGCATAAGGCACGAGAGCGCACATCTGCTCTGCCAAAAGCGGTGAATATGTGGGATACAACTTTCCGTAATCTCCCATAACAGGATCAATAACAGTGATATTGTCTTCCTTTTTGAAAAGATCCAAAAATCGTTTTACGATAAGGATCTGCTCCGGGGAACCGAGGAAGCCGGTGAGAATACCATGAAAATTCAGCCCTAATTTCACCCACTCATCGATATAGGCATCCATATGGTCGGTATAGTCGGTGAAATAAAAACTGTCAAACCCGGTGTGATTTGAGAAAATTGAAGTCGGCAGGGGACAGCATTGTATCTTCATTGCCGAAATGATAGGCAATGATGCCGCTATGGAACAGCGCCCGAAGCCGCTGAAATCATTGATAACAGCAATCTTTTTTTGACGATTATGCGACACTGTATTTCTACTCCTTGATTTTTATGTGAGGCAATTATATAATGGCTTTGGGTGTATGAAAATGGCCAGAAAAGGAGAATTTTATATCACCAGATGAAATATGCTATTCAAAAATCCGAGAACACACCTGCGTATCTTCAACTTTATAAGCAGGTGCGTGATGATATTGTAAATCAAATATATCCGTATAACAGTAAACTGCCTTCGAAGAGAATAATAGCAGTTGAAACAGGTGTCAGCACTGTAACGGTTGAACACGCCTATGCGTTGCTTCGCGATGAAGGTTACATAGAGGCACGGGAACGAAGCGGATACTTTGTGATCTTTCAGCTTGATGACGTCTTTGTCGCTCCTGCGAACGAAGACAGGCATCCTGTAAACCACACCGATCACCATAAAAACTCGACAGCCGTTGAATTCCCGTTTTCCGTGCTGACAAAAACTATGCGTAAGGTGATAAGCGATTTGGGTGAGTCGATTCTTGAACGTTCACCCAACACAGGCTGCACAGAACTTCGTGAGGAAATCAGCCGCTATCTTGCCAGAAGCAGAGGGATCAGTGCAGAACCGGAACAAATTATCATCGGCTCCGGCTCGGAATACCTTTACAGTCTGATCATTGAACTTCTGGGGAGAAATAAAAGGTATGCCATTGAGTCGCCCTCATATAAAAAGATAGAGCAGGTTTACTGTGCTTCTGATGTTCAACTCGAAAAACTTCCCCTAGGGCATGACGGTATTGACAGTGCCTCGCTTCGCGCCTGCAAAGCGGATGTTTTGCATATCTCGCCTTACAGAAG
>SVCP01000025.1 GCA_015058295.1 Anaerofustis stercorihominis | reverse complement strand
ATAAACATAACAGTTTTTGCATCCGTCACTTATTTTTCGGCAACCATGCCATGGATTCCAACCGGACATATTTTCTCCTGTAAAAAACTGCCGAATATATCGGCAGTTCATTTATTATTTTTCATCTACGTCAATGTTATTTCCTTCAGCGTCAAAAAATTCTACACCTTCGCAGGAATATCCGTTGTCGGTTACAGCTTCTTTGTTGACTACAACTTTTGCAAGACCGTCGATGTCCGGCGCAAGGAACATGATTTTCTGCATCATATGCTCCATTATACCTCTGACACCTCGAGCCCCTACATTTCTCTTTAATGCAAGCTCAGCAACTGCTTCAACAGCTTCGTCTGTAAGCTCGAGAACTATATCGTCCATTTCAAAGAGTGCAATGTACTGTTTGAGAATAGCATTTTTCGGTTCTGTGATGATCTTGATCAAACTTTCTTTGTCAAGCGCAGAAAGGGAAGTAATAATCGGAAGTCTTCCTACGAGTTCGGGAATGAGGCCGTATCTCATAAGGTCCTGTGGAAGGATATCCTTCATAAGTTTTTCTCTGTCAAGTTCCTTTGAATTCTGCGAGATATCACTTTCAAATCCCAATGATCTCTTTGCTACTCGCGAAGAGATACTTTTTTCGATACCTTCAAATGCACCTGCACAAATAAAGAGAATGTTGGAAGTATCGATCTGGATAAATTCCTGGTTTGGGTGCTTTCTTCCTCCGTTAGGCGGAACATTAGCAACTGTTCCCTCAAGAATCTTCAGAAGTGCCTGCTGAACACCTTCACCGCTTACATCTCTTGTGATAGATACGTTTTCGCTCTTTCTTGCGATCTTATCCATTTCGTCAATATATACGATGCCGTTTTGTGCAAGTTCGACATCGAAATCAGCAGCCTGAATAAGTCTGAGAAGAATGTTCTCCACATCTTCGCCTACATATCCCGCTTCCGTCAGAGAAGTAGCGTCAGTAATTGCAAATGGTACATTCAATGCTTTTGCAAGTGTTTGCGCAAGAAGGGTTTTTCCGCTTCCTGTGGGACCGATGAGCAGAATATTACTCTTCTGAATTTCGGTATCGCTATCGACTTTGTCAAGGCTGTTTATTCTTTTGTAATGGTTGTAAACAGCAACGGCAAGTGCGATCTTTGCGTCTTCCTGGCCGATGACGTATTCATCCATAAATGCCTTTATTTCAGATGGTTTCAGTCTGCTGTCAAAAATATCACTTTTGACCTGTTCTGAATATGCCCGTCTGTTGTCTTCGAGAATTCCGTACAACAAATCCACACACTCACTGCAGATGAGAGCGTTTCTGCCTCTTATGAATTGTTCTCTGCCGGTATCGGGCTTGCCGCAGAAAGAGCAGTAGTTCTGCGGTCTTTTTTCGTTGTTATCGTTGTTTCCCATAAACTCCTATTTATCTGTTTGTTACAACTTTATCGATAAGGCCGTACTGTAAAGCTTCTTCAGCTTCCATAAAGTAATCTTTTTCAGTATCTCTTGCAACAGTTTCAACGTCCTTACCTGTGTTCTGCGCAAGGATTTCATTGAGTTTCTGTTTCAACTTGAGAAGTCTTGCAGCATAAATTTCAACATCTGTGCTTTTTCCTGTTGCACCACCTGACGGTTGATGAATCATAATTTCACTGTTCGGAAGAGCATAACGTTTGCCTTTTGTTCCTGCCGCAAGGAGGAAAGCTCCCATTGATGCTGCCATACCGATGCAGATAGTTGATACATCGCATTTGATGTAATTCATCGTGTCATAAATTGCGAAACCTGCTGTAACGCTTCCTCCCGGAGAGTTGATGTAAATGCTGATATCTTTATCCGGATCCTGGCTTTCAAGGAAGATCAGCTGTGCAACGATACTGTCAGCTGTCTGATCGTTGATCTCGCCTGTAAGCATAATTATTCTGTCCTTTAAAAGTCTTGAATAAATATCATAAGAACGTTCGCCTCTGTTAGTTTCTTCAACTACGATTGGTACTAATGCCATAATATATCCTCCTAAGTTATTTATTTATACTCTGTGAGTATATTATATCATACTTCTTAAAAAAAACAAACCCGTCAGGCAAAAGCTTTGACGGGTTATTGAGATTTAAGCCTGTTTATTACTATCTTTTCTGTCAGTTACTCGATAGGTGTTGTGTCAGCGTTTTCAAGAAGGAAGTCATAGAACTTGTTCTGTGTGATTGAAGATGCGATGTATGAAGATACTGATTCGTTTGAGAGGTACTGAGCCTTGAATTCTTCAACAGTCTGTCCATACGCTTCAGCATATCTTACATATTCAGCTTCAAAATCTTCTTCAGTCGGAACGAGGTTTTCAACTTCGAGAATCTTTTTTGTGATGTACTGTGATTTGATTTCGTTTGCAGCCTGAGCCTTGAATGTATCTTCAAACTGGTTAGGATCCTTATTATCACTTGCTTCGAGAACATACTGATAATACTGTTCCGGTTCAAATCCGTACTGACGGAGTCTTGCTTCATAGCTTTCTCTTACTTTATCTGTCTGTTCCTTAAGTTCAGCTTCAGCAATGTCCATTTCAGTATTTTCGATTATTTCAGACATGATCTTCTGTTCTGCTTCCTGTTTGAGCTGTGCTTCTTTTTCAGCCTTTACTTTAGCAGCCATTTCATCTCTCATAGCCTGGAGATTGTCATATCCGAGGTCGAGTGCGAAGTCTTCGTCGATAGCCGGAAGTTCTTTTCTCTTGATTTCATGTACATACACTTTAAATACAGCAGGTTTGCCTGCGAGTGCTTCAGAATGATATTCTTCGGGGAATGTTACGTTTACCTGTACTTCGCTTTCTGCTTCTGCGCCGATGAGAGCTTCTTCGAATCCCGGAATGAATGTTCCGCTTCCGAGTGTGAGGTCATAGTTTTCACCCTTTCCACCATCAAATGCCACACCATTTTCAAAACCTTCAAAGTCGATCTTAAGTGTGTCGCCTTCTTTAGCTGTGTCGTCTGTTACTGTGATAACTCTTGCATTTTTATCTGCTTCTGCAGCAATTTTGGCATCGATATCTTCTTCTGTAGCTGTATATTCGAGAGAGCCTACTTTGATTCCTTTGTACTGCGGAAGTTCGAATGTCGGTTCAACCGGTACAGAAAGAAGTAATACTACACCATTTTCGTCGATTGATTCGATTTCATCAAGTGTCGGCAATGCTACCGGATTGAGTTCAGCATCTCTGATAAAATCAGCATATACTTCCGGGAATGCTTCATCAACAGCATCTTCATAAAAAATGCCTTTACCGAATTTACTTTCGATAATAGCTCTCGGAGCTTTGCCCTTTCTGAATCCGGGCACATTGAATCTGCCTTTATTCTTATTGTATGCAGCGTTGATACCCTTTTCAAAAGCTTCTTTTGAAATAATAAGTTTAACGCTTACTACACTTTTTTCATTGCTTAAAATTTCATAGCTCATTTGTATTCCTCCTGTAAACAAACTCACTATCTGTTTATGTAATCGACATAGAGTTTGCATGATAACCTAACATATTTTAAAGGAAAATCAGCTTTGTGTCAACATTTTTGCGTTATTTTTTACTGTGTTGCCATAAAATTGTATTCCTGAAGCATTATTGACATTTTAATGTGCAGATAAACGCTGCGGTGTGATATAAATTTCAGTTATCATACGCAAACATACATATAAATTACACATATACAGTATTTGAATCAAGAAATTTATACCAATATAAAGATTATGTAATATAAGTGGAAAATCAGTAGGTAAAATTGACACTATGCACTAAATATTGTATAATCATAGTATAAAATATTAATTAATATTTTATACAGTCTTTCTTAATGAGGAGATTATTATGAATATAGTTATTGTTGGTTGCGGTCTTGTGGGAAAAACCGTGACAGAACAGCTTTCAAATGAAGATGTTAATATTATGCTGATTGACTCGGATTGTCGAGAACTGAATAGTGTGGCTGACACATATGATGTTATGGGTGTTTGTGGAAACGGTGCGAGTTATGAGATTCAGATAGAGGCTGATGTCCCTAATGCGGATCTTCTTATAGCCGTTACGCCTTCTGATGAGATAAATATATTATGTTGTCTGTTGGCAAAAAAACTCGGAGCGAAAAACACGATCGCCAGAGTACGAAATCCTGAATATATTCATCAGCTTGAGTTCATGAAAGAAGATCTTGGGTTATCAATGGCAATAAATCCGGAGCTTGCCGCTGCGGATGAGATACTGAACATAATTCACTTCCCGCAGTTTCTTAATGTTGAAAGTTTTGCCGGCGGAAAACTAAATATGGTCGATCTTCTCATTGAAGAAGGCAATCCTCTTGTCGGACTTAAATTATCCGATGTGTATCGTACATATTCTTTGAAATTACTGATTTGCGCTGTCAAAAGGGGTAAAGACGTATTTATTCCGAATGGAGATACTGTTCTTCAGGTTGGTGATGTCGTTACTATATCCACAACTGAATCAGAAATTGAAAAGTTCTTCACAGCAACAGGACTTACTGAACATAAAATAAGATCAGTCATGATTATCGGAGGAAGCAAAATAGCTTTCTATCTTGCACAGAAGCTTGCAAGCGCAGGTATTTCTGTAAAGATAATAGAAAAAGACGAAGAAAGATGCAAACAGCTTTGCGAAATGTTACCCTCAAAAGTAAGCATCATTCACGGTTACGGAATGGACGAGGATACGCTTGATGAAGAAGGAATGGACGAATACGATGCGTTTATTGCATTGACGGGCATTGATGAGGAAAATACGATAATCTCAATGTATGCAAAAGCAA
The DNA here is from genome assembly GCA_015058295.1 of Anaerofustis stercorihominis. Classification (GTDB taxonomy): domain Bacteria; phylum Bacillota; class Clostridia; order Eubacteriales; family Anaerofustaceae; genus SVCP01. Next base: position 18,941 of record SVCP01000025.1, on the reverse strand, counting down.
AGGGTGTGAGAAAGGTCATTACAAAGATAAATAAAATGACATTGTTTGATATGATAAAATCCACAGATATGGACAGTATCGTATTCCCGAAACTGCTTACTTCAAACACAATAGTCAGCTATGTAAGGGCCATGAAAGGTTCTTTCGGCAGCAGCGTGGAAAAATTGCATAAGATTGCGGGACGAAAACTTGAAGCGCTGGAATTCAAGATCAAACCGAATGCACAGATCATCGGATCTGCATTTAAAGATCTTAAATTTAAAGAAAACAATGTTCTTATTGCCGGTATAATAAGAAACGGACAGGTTATTATCCCCGATGGAAACAGTGCAATAAATGCAGAAGACAGTGTTATTCTTGTGACTCACACATCTGATCTGCATGATATTAATGATATTCTGAGGTAACATATGAATCGAAAAATGGTAGGTACAACGATAGGGCAGGTAATGCTCATCGAAGCAATTCTGATGGTGTTGCCTGTTATCGTTGCGGTGATTTATAAGGAATATACGACAATAGTTCCGTTTCTGATCCCAATGGCACTGCTCGCAGTGTTCGGATGGCTTCTGAGCAGAAAATCTCCGGAGAATAAAACAATATACGCAAGAGAAAGCTTTGTGATAGTTTCGCTTTCCTGGATTGTTGTGAGCTTGTTCGGAGCTCTCCCGTTTACTCTTAGCAGAGAAATTCCTTCATATGTCGACTCTGTATTCGAAATAGTTTCAGGTTTCACCACAACGGGAGCGAGTATACTTACAAATGTAGAAGTATTGAGCCACTCTATACTTTTCTGGAGAAGTTTTTCTCACTGGATCGGAGGCATGGGGGTTCTTGTGTTTCTTCTTGCTCTTATTCCGAATGCCGGAAACCGTTCCATGAATATTATGAAAGCGGAATCTCCGGGTCCATCGGTTTCTAAACTTGTTCCGAAAACAAAAGATACAGCAAAGATATTATATCTTATTTATCTCGGGATAACGGTTATCGAAATTGTTTTGCTTTTCATGTTCGGTATGCCTTTATTTGACAGTATCCTGCATACATTCGGAACAGTTGGTACAGGTGGATTCGGTGTGAAAGCAGATAGTATAGGTGGATATAATGCAGCATGCCAGTGGATAATCACCATATTTATGATGCTTTCAGGAACAAATTTCACGTTCTTCTATTACATACTCATAAAAAGCTACTTCAAAGCCATTACAATGGAAGAAGTAAGATGGTATTATGCAATATATTTCGGTGCTGTTGCTGTTATCACCGTAAAGATTATGAATATGTATGATGGATTCTTCACCGCACTTCGACACGCTGCGTTCCAGGTAGCATCGATTATGACTACTACCGGATATGCTACAGTAAATTATGATCTTTGGCCTTCCGTGACAAAGATGATCATCGTTTCAATAATGATACTTGGTGCATGTGCGGGAAGTACCGGTGGCGGGATCAAGGTATCGAGACTTATTATTGCTCTCAAAAACAGTTATTGCGAACTTAAGAAGATGCTTTTCCCGAGAAGTGTCTCAGTTGTGAAAATGGATGGCAAGTCTGTGGAGGATTCGGTAATAAAGACCACGCTCGTATTTCTTACGTTATATGCATTTATTGCCATAGTTTCCATATTCCTGATTTCATTTGACGGATTTGATGTGACCAGTAACTTTACTGCGGTAATTTCTGCATTGTCAAACATCGGTCCGGGGCTTTCAATGGTCGGACCGTCAGGAAACTTTTCTGCGTACAGCAATTTCTCAAAGATAGTTCTAACATTGGATATGCTGGCAGGAAGACTTGAGATTTTCCCGCTTCTGATGCTTATGGCACCTGCGAACTGGAGAAAAGCAAAGATTAAATGATTTTAGAACAAAAACGAGGTCATATTCATGCTTATACTGCCTGAATATGACCTTTTTCATTTTAAATTTACTTATGAAAAGATTTTCGATGCATGAAAGATATTTACTCACTTTCAACAGTAACTGTCGTTTCTTTCATATCGAAATATGAGTCTACAAATGTTGTGAGCATTTCAGCATCACAGTCAAGGCTTGAGAATATGTAATAATCTCCGCGTATTATCAGCTGTGAGTTATTAGCCTGGTCGTATGACTGTTGTATGTATCCTGAAAATGTATCCAGAAGATCTTGTTTGCGTTGCTCAAATCCGTGCTCTATTACAGATTCTTTTCCTTGTATGACTTTTACAACCACAAAGTTATCAGCACTTGATGCGGAAATCGTAAACTTGCCATCGAATTCACTGACTGCGGAAGATGGTATGTAAAACATGCTTTCCAATGTTTTTTCGGATACATTCATTGGCATTGTGAATCCGAAATCATTTGCTGCGTCTGTTACGATATCTGAAATCGTAACACCTTCTTTAAGAGTGTAAGTTATGATTGTCTTTGTTATAGGTTCCGTGTCTGCGCCATCACCGGAACAAGCCGTCAAAGTCATGAGTACGAATACGACGGAAAGAAATATTGATAATCGTTTTTTCATATTTGCCACCTGTTAAAATTATGCTTACATTATAACAAAAAAGATGAGTGATTAACATATGAAAGTCTAAATTTTTTCAAATTTCACTTGTATACCGTTGTCTGTATCCAGAATTATGTATGTCCCATCATATCCGAGAGATCCGGGATTGAGAAGTCTTACACCAATTTGCACATCATCATGCATTATGTGAGTATGTCCGAACAGACATATATCAGCATGCTCTTTCAGAGCCTGACTGAGGAGAAGATCCTTTGTGATTTTTGCACTGTATCGGTGTCCGTGTGTCATCATTATACGAATTCCATCGAGATTAATACACAAAGTTTCTTCTTCGTATTCGTCAGAATAGCTCCTGTCACAGTTGCCTTTTACAGCAACGAATCCAATATCATTACGGTCTGCTGCTTTTATGTCTTTTATGCCATCTCCAAGATGAAGGATAATATATGCATCGCTGTTATTTCGCGCAACTTCCTCAATTGCTCTTATATTTCCGTGAGTATCTGAAATTACTATGATTTTCATAAGGTCCTCCTTGTGAGATTATAGCATTTCTGAAGTTGATATTACAATACTATTCCCCGAAAGCTTCAAGTGCTGTCATTAATTCATCTTTTCCAGTGACGATGACACCGTTTTTTAATTTATTTACAGTTTCTTCATCGAACAGGTCTACGGGTGTATCAAAAATACTATGAATAGTTTTGTAGCCGTTGTCATCATATTCATATACACATACATATTCTGTATCATCTTGTTTTATTGTACTGATCGTATAAGTCTGTGGACCGTATGAGTCTATGGTTTTCTGAAGAATTATTTTTTCCTCGTCAAGATATACCACATCCCATCCGGAAAAAAAATCTTTGGCTTCAGATATATCCATTCCTATATGCTGGGCTTTTATATCGGCATAGCTTATACTGTATGACTCTGACATTGTAAAATATTTCATATAAATTATCTGCGCCTCAGGCCCCAGTTTAAAACTATCTGTATTAGTATCAGCCTTAATATATTTATCATTTTCATATGTCGGTTCTTTTATATTAACATCTGCATATGTTTGTCCGAATATAAATGAGGAACTCATAAGGCATAATGCTGCAAATCCGTATGTCAACCATTGTTTAATTGTAGCTTTCATAAAATACACCTCCGAATATATTGTTGACACTATTCGAAGATGTATTCTTTTTTTGACAAATTTTAGTTATTTAACAATCCATCTATTTTATCCCTGATGTCAGAAATATGGAGCATTTCGCAATATTCATCAGGAGCTTCTGTTTTCATGTAATATTTTTCTTTCATGAACATGGGATTGCATTTTCCCTCAACATACAACTTGCCGCTTAAGGAATCTATCTGTAGTTTTACGATCTGTTTGTCTGTAAAGTTTGCAGTTTCGTAAGTCGGTACAGTTATTGAAATGATATCATCTTCCGAAATTTTTTCAATACCTATTCCACTATTCGGGATTTCGTGATTAAGTATAGAAATCTCCTCAGTTTTTTCATATCTTTTTTCTGAAAGATAAGACTTGTCCATGCTGCCATCTTTTATAGATTCCTTAATTGTGTTTCTGTATATGTTTGAACACCACGAACTTGCAAGGTTGTTTACATTCAGATAGTCTACATTTCCGATCCATATTGCCATTGCAACATTTCCCGTTGAGCCTGCAAACCATACATCTTTTTCATTATCCGTAGTTCCGGTTTTGCCAAGAGTTGCATATCCGGGATCAGCTTTTGTTGCTGTTCCTCGTAACACGACGCTTTCCAGGCAACTTTTAAGCTGTTCGGATGTACTCAGTGACATTACTTTCTCAGAATCTTTTTTTTCCGGATAAACAATAACTCCGGAATCGGATATTATTGAGTTTATATATGATACTTCATGTAAAACTCCTCCGTTTGCTATTGTAGCGTATGCTGAAGAAAGTTCTACAGGTTTTATTCCATCAACCATACCACCCAGTGCGAATGCCGCATTGTAGTCTCCTTCATTTATCGTAGTTATCCCGAGCGTTTTTATATAGTTGATTATACGTGTTGTGTCACTCATAAGAAAAAATCTCAATGATGCTGCATTAAGAGATTCAGTCAGTGTTTCTCTCATGGTTACATGGCCATAATATTTTGATGCAAAATTGTTTGGAGAGTATCCGTTTATGTCGAATTTTTCATCGAGTACGACTGTGTTTCTGTCAGCTATCCCATTTTCGATTAGGTATGCCATATATAGAGGTTTTATTGTACTGCCCGGCTGACGCGGTGTATTTGCCATATCTATATACGTGTCTGAGCCATAGTATGTTAGAATATTACCGTTGTTTATATCGACAGATACAAAAGCGCAATCTGCATCACTGTCTTTCCCGTCTAACGAATCTTCCATTGCCTTAAGAGCATTCATTTGCATATGATAGTTCATTGTTGCATGTATTGTAAGATTTTCACTCATTAACAACTTTGCAGCTTCAAGGAGAGCATCTTCCTCGGAATAATTCATATTTTTCACATAATGCTCTGATATTGTTTCGATACAGTTTTCATATACCCTGTTCAGATATGACTCGCATCCGCTCACGCATACACCATGCGAAAAAGCACTTTTATCGTCTGGCGTAATCTTTATTTTCTGAGCTTTTGCGGCATCTCTCTCTTCTTCGGATATATACCCCTGTGATGCCATGAGGTCAAGAACTTTGTCTTTACGTTCCATCGCAAACTCATAACCTTCGTCATCGAGAGGGCAATACGCAGACGGCGCCTGTATTATGCCTGCAAGAACTGCGCATTCCGCAAGGGTGAGCTCCATAGGTTCCCTGTTAAAATATGCCATGCTTGCTTCATATACCCCATAGGCTCCGTCTCCGAGATATATTTCATTGAGGTATATTGTGAGAATCTCATCTTTTTCCATGATAATTTCCATTTTTATGGCGGTAATAGCTTCTCTTAGTTTTCTGATATAAGATTGTTTTGTGCTGAAAAACAGATTTTTCGCAACTTGTTGTGTGATGGTGCTTCCACCTTCTACGATTTCACCTGCTTTGTAATTATTGTAAAACGCCCTGGCAATTCCTATAGGATCTACTCCAATATGCTTATAAAAACGCTTGTCCTCTATTGCAACTACGGCATTTTTCAGGTTATCGGGAATATCTTCCGAGGCAACGTAGGTTGAGTTGCGAGATGTTATTTCTCCCAGCACTTCTCCGTCAGACGAAAGTATTACAGATTTCGTAGTCGGATTGTATGTAAATGCCTGCAATGACGGGAGTGTGCTCATTATATATCCTAAAAATATTATTCCTGCTGTCAATAAAAGAATGAATGTCTTTTTTATGATTTTTTTCACTAAAAACCTCACAATATTATCATTTCGTCAAAATATGCACGGATAATTATTATACTGAATTATGACCGTTAGAACAATTATAATATAACATTTGTATAACAGGAGATGCAATGAGAAAATTTGTCATATTTTATCTGAGCATAATATTATTTATGCATGTTGGAGTGGTGACGGCACAAGAAAATCTCACTCGGATAATGGGTGAAGGGCAAGTGAGTGCCGAAGCTATGTATCTGTATCTGATTAAAAACAATAAAAGTGACGGACTGAATCCGATCGACGAGGATTATGCAAAAGAGTTTGTCATAACCACAATAAAGGAAGCAGATATGGAGGGTGTTCGATCTGATGTTGCATTTGCGCTTATGATGCATGAGACAGGATTTTTAAACTTTGGTGGAGATGTTTTACCTGTCCAGAACAATTTCGGAGGGCTCGGTGCTACAGGTGGTGGAGCTCAGGGGGCAAAGTTCAGTGATATGCAGACAGGAATACGAGGTGTTGTTCAACACCTGAAATGCTACGCAAGTGACGATGCTCTTGTTAATGATGTTGTAGACACACGATTTGCGGACTACCTCCGTGAAAAGGCTGTGTATGTAGAATGGCTCGGTAAGGCTGACAATCCAGGTGGGTATGGTTGGGCTGTTCCGGGGAACGGATACGGATATAAAATAGTGAGTATGATAGATGAGATGCAGAAACTTGATGTCTCTGAGGTAAGTACAATAACAGTATACGAGGAGAATGTTTCTGATGAAATACAAGAAAATGAACTGCATGAAAATACTGTCTTAAATGATATTCTCGTAAAAGTTAAAGGCGACAGCCTTAATATTGCTGTGGCGGCAGTCCTGATGTTTACATTTACATCGCTGATGAAAAGATATGTATCTGCTGAAAAATGAACCAACATTTGCTGTCATATTGAAAAAGAAGAAGTTTTCATTTATAATCAAGATACGCAAAACTATATTGGGAGGAGATTGATGAACATATATGAAAAATGCGTCGGAGCAGCCGATTATATAAAGTCTAAATGTGATGCGACAGATGCGATAGGTCTTATCCTTGGTTCGGGACTTGGTGCTGTCGGTCAGGAAATAGAAAATAAGACAGTCATTCCATACAGTGATATTCCGTATTTTCCAACACCGAAAGTGGAGGGGCATGCCGGGGAACTGATCTGTGGCGAACTTGACGGTGTAAAAGTTCTCTGCATGAGTGGCAGATTTCATTTTTATGAAGGCTACGATATGCAGACAGTTGCGATGCCCGTAAGAGTGATGAAACTTCTGGGTGTACGTGCTTTGGTAGTTACCAATGCGGCAGGCGGTGTGAACCGTGATTTTTCCGAAGGAACACTGATGCTTATTGATGATATCATTAATTTTATGGGCGATAACCCTCTTGTGGGAGAAAATGTTGCAGAATTCGGAACTCGTTTCCCGGATATGACAAATGCTCTTTCTCCTGAGTTGAAAACATTGGCCAGAGAATGTGCAAAAGATCTTGACATAGAACTTAAAAGTGGTGTTTATATGGCATTCAGAGGTCCGAATTATGAAACGCCTGCGGAAATCCGCTTTGCGTCAATAATCGGTGCAGATGCTGTAGGAATGAGTACGGTTCCTGAAATTATGGTTGCCAGACACGCAAACCTTCCTGTTGTAGGTATTTCGTGCATTACAAATATGGCTGCCGGAATCACAGGTAAAGAACTTTCTCACGAAGAAGTATCTCTGACTGCAAAAAGGGTTTTTAACGAATTTAGGGCACTTGTAAAAGAACTGATTCACAGAATATGACTGAGATATTATGAAAACAGCGATAGTATATTACTCATACCACCATGGAAATACAAAGAAAGTTGTTGAAGCAATAAAGAATAAATTCCCTGATGTAACACTTATCGATGCAAAAATGGTTACCGGAGTAGATCTCGGAAAATATGATCTGATCGGATTTGCGTCAGGTATTTATGCAGGAAAATTTCATAAAAGTGTACTTGATTTTGCGGAAAAAAATCTTACGCATAATAAAAATGTATTTTTGATTTACACATATGCTTCATCTATGAATTCGTACACTAAAGCAATTATGAGTGTACTCTCAGAAAAGAATGCTGTCATTAAAGGAACATTCGGATGTACGGGGTATAATACATTCGGTCCGTTCAAGCTCATCGGAGGGACGGGGAAGAATAGGCCTGATGAGAATGATCTTAAAAATGCGGTCGAATTTTATGAAAACTTATTATGACAAAAAAGGACTTGCTTATGCAAGTCCTTTATATTTTACTGCTGTGCAGGTTTATAGCTGCTTTTGAGCGTTACTGTTCTGTTGAAAACATATTTTTCATCTGTTGTGTGCTTTGTATCTACAACGTAGAAACCCTGTCTGATGAACTGGAATCTGTCGCCTTTTGCAGCGCCATTAAGAGATGTTTCTGCATATCCAGTTGCAATATGGAGTGAATCCTTATTGATCCTGTCGAGAATTTCTCCTTCGCCATCTTCAAGCAGATCGTCATAATTTCTTATTTCTACAGGGATTGATTCCTGTGCAGATACCCAATGAATGGTCCCTTTTACTTTTCTGCCCGTAAATCCGCTTCCTGATTTTGTTTCAGGATCGTATGTCGCATATATCTTTGTTACATTGCCGTTTTCGTCTTTATCACAGCCTGTGCATGTAATGAAATACGCACCCATGAGTCTTACTTCATTTCCCGGATAGAGTCTGTGATATTTTTTCGCAGGAACTTCCATGAAGTCATCTCTTTCAACGTAGATTTCTCTTGAGAAAGGAACTTTTCTTGTTGCACTGTTTTCGTCGCTCATATCAACGGGTACATCGAGATATTCAACTTCACCTTCCGGATAGTTTGTGATCTCAACTTTAACCGGGTCTGTAACAACCATAATTCTCGGTGCCGTCTTCATAAGATCGTCTCTTACGAAATATTCGAACTGACCTTTATCGATTACTGAATTTGCCTTTGCGACACCTGTCTGCTTGATGAACTCCTTAATCGCCTCCGGTGTAACACCTCTTCTTCTGAGTCCGCCGAGAGTGTAAAGTCTCGGGTCATCCCATCCGTCAACGATCTTTTCTTCTACAAGAAGTTTAATGTAACGTTTGCTTGTGAGAACATTTGTAAGTGCCAGACGAGCAAACTCGATCTGACGAGGTCTGTGCGCTTTATATTCATCAAGGTTATCAAGAACCCAGTCATAAAGCGGTCTGTGGTCTTCGTATTCACCTGAACAGAGAGAGTGTGTGATATTTTCGATAGCATCTTCAATCGGATGTGCGAAGTCATACATCGGGTAGATGCACCATTTGTCACCGATGTTGTGGTGTGGTGTATGAAGGATTCTGTACATTACAGGGTCTCTCATATTCATGTTCGGGCTCTGCATATCGATCTTTGCGCGAAGTACCTTTGCTCCGTTGGGGAATTCACCGTCTTTCATTCTTGTGAATAAATCGAGATTTTCTTCAACGCTTCTGTTTCTGTACGGGCTGTCGATACCCGGCTTTGTAAGGGAACCTCTGTTTTCTTTTATTTCATCGGGTGTCTGATCATCTACATATGCAAGACCCTTGTTTATGAGTTCAATGGCGCAGTCATACATCTTTTCGAAGTAGTGTGACGCAAAGTAAAGTGCATCCCACTCAAAACCAAGCCATTTAATGTCATTCATAATTGATTCCGTGTATTCTGTATCTTCTTTGACAGGGTTTGTGTCATCAAAACGAAGGTTCGTAATGCCATTATATTTTTCTTTTACAGCAAAGTTGATCCATAATGCCTTCGCATGTCCGATATGGAGATATCCATTTGGTTCAGGCGGAAAACGTGTCATTATTTTATCCGCATCATATACTCCGTTTTCAATGTCCTTGTCTATCTCGTTAAAAATAAAATTGCTTGTGTTTTCGCTCATATTATCCTCTCAATTATTTTTTATTATTTATTAGCAGTATTATTACGCTGTCGAGATTTTGCACAATACCTTGAGTGAATAATACAGCACTTATATTTCTTTGTAAAACTACACATAGTTACCTGCATTGTTGAATATTGTATAATCCAATATAACACACAAAACTCTTGCAGTCAAGTATGTCATATTCATCATCTGAGTGGGGAAGATGATATTTTCTTTGCCCGCCTGGGATATTTTTCATCTGTTGCTGCTATTTTTCTGCTTGAAATTATGCTTCTGACAGCACAGGACGGCTTTAACTCAAATTCTTCTTTTATCCACTCATCTCCGCCAAGGATTTTTGCGGCGTTTTGCGCTTCTTCAATCTCTTCACGGTATTCTCTGCCCTTCATAGCAATGAAATGACCACCTTCATTGACATATGGTATACAGTATTCGCTGAGAACAGACAATCTGGCAACTGCTCTTGATATTGCTATGTCAAACTGTGCTCTGAATTCAGGTTTTCGTCCCATTTCTTCTGCTCTGCCATGAATGCATCTAATGTTTTCAAGGCCAAGCTTTTGTGCCGTGCGTTTCAGGAATTCAATTCTCTTGTTCAGCGAGTCAATAAGCGTAATATCAACATCAGGACGTGCTATTTTTATTACCATTCCCGGAAAGCCGGCTCCGGTGCCAATATCAATAACTTTTGCACACTCTCCGATATGAGGAGTTACTTTCAGGCAGTCGATGAGATGTAATTCAATAAAATCTTTTTCATCGGTTATAGCAGTCAGATTCTGAATCTTATTTTCTGCCAGTACTTCCTCCATAAACATGAGAAGCTTGTCTTTTATATCCGAAGATACTGAAATACCGTTTTCCTGTGCGCATTTATCAAAGTATGCACTCAAGCTCATATTACCATTACCTCACAAAGTCCGTCAAGGAGTTCTGCGAATATCCTGACATCATCTTCACTGCCTTCGAATTTACCGTAGTGGATGGGGACAGCAAGTTCGGCTTGTGTTATGACTGCGGCTCTCGCTGCATCTGCTACGCTGTTGAATGTATATGTCTGTCCCATAGGAAGGAAGATAATATCTGTCTCAATATCTTCCATTTCAGGAATAAGCTCTGTATCGGACGTGTAATACATAGACAACTCATCAAGTTCAATAATATATCCAAGCCATTTTTTTTCAGCAGGATGACACTGAACTTTTTTGATGTTATATGCCGGTACAGCATATATTTTACAATATTCACAGTTAAGAGCATCATCGGGATATACACATACGATCGGGTTCGTCGGGAATATATCAAGAAGATCTTCCATAGCAAACGGGAGAATGAAAATAGTGTCATCCTTTATGACTTTCTTTATATCTTCCGGAGAAAAATGATCGTCATGGCTGTGTGTGAGCAAGATCAAATCCGCATCGTTATATTCTTTATCTATATCATATGGATCTGTATATATTACATTCCCATCGATTGCTATTCTGAGACATCCTTGAGAAAACCATCTGACATTGTCTTTTACAAATTGTTTCAAGTCCATGGTTAAATCCTCCATTATCTTTGATTTGTATCATTATAACATAACCGACAAATTTACTCAATGATGAATGGGCTTTATATTAAATATTCTTCATCAAAAAAGGAATCCTTTACGGATTCCCTCTGAGATATATTCATCGTTCTTCACGATAATAGTTAGTTCCGCATGATGCAGGTTGTTCAGACCGACCTTCTTTCATTGAAGAAATGATAAGAACCAATGCTGTAATAACAAACGGGAGCATTACGTATATTGCATTTGGTATCTTTGATAAGAACGAAAGGAATGCAAATTCGCTTGCAAAATCGTTTGCTCTGACCTGGAATACGGTAAATGCACCGAATATGAGCGAACCGAGTATTGCCTTTGCACTTGACCAGGAAGCAAATATTACGAGTGCTACGGATATCCATCCCTGTCCATTGATGCAGCCGTTGTTCCATATACCGTTACCGTTAATGAGTGAAATATATGCGCCCCCGACACCGCAGATAGCACCACCGATGAGTGTGTGAACATATTTTGTAAGGTCTACATTTATACCCATAGCATCTGCTGCTGCAGGATTTTCTCCCACGGCTTTAAGTTTCATTCCCGGTCTTGTAAATCTCATATATGCCCATACGATAACAGCTATGACAAGTGCAAGATAAACGATTATGTTATGAGAGAACAGCACTTTTCCGAAAAACGGAATATTTCCAAGGACAGGAAGAGGTTTTTCAGATAATATTGTTGTCATATTTGCAGAGAGTTTGGGTGAACCGCCTTCGATGAGCATTTCACCGAAAAATGTAGCAAAACCTGTTCCGAAAATAGTAAGTGAAAGACCTGTAACGTTCTGATTCGCTTTCAGTGTTACTACAAGGAACGAATATATGAGTGAGCCGAGTGCACCAAAGAGTGCAGCAGCCAAAAGCGAAAGTAGGAGATTGTCTGTCTTGTAAGCGATCAGGAATCCTCCGAAAGCCCCCATATACATAAGACCTTCAACGCCAAGGTTCATGTTTCCTGATTTTTGAGTCAGTATTTCCCCTGTTGTTCCGAATAAGAGGGGAGTGCCTGCTTTTATGGCTGCGAAAAGAAAATTAACTATTGTGTTCATCGGCTGCTCCTTTCTTATCAGTCTTATTGTTTTTGTCGATCACTATTTTATATGTAATAACAAAGTCAAATCCGAGAATTACAAACAATATTATGCCCTGAAGAATGTCCGCAACTGCAGGAGATAACATAAACGTACTCTTTGCTACCCCGCATCCTTTTTCAAGGATTCCGAACAAAATACTTACAGATAATATTCCTGTTGGATTGAGTTTACCTAGCCACGCAACGATAATTGCTGTAAAACCTATTCCGGAAGCGATACCTGTAGTAAGTGTATGGCTCGTTCCGTCACCGGCAACCTGAAGCATACCAGCAAGTGCGCATATTGCGGAGCTGATGAACATAGTTCTCGTTATGATCTTGTTGACATCCATTCCTGCATATCTTGCTGTGTTTTGGCTGTCACCGACAACAGATATTTCATATCCCTGTTTTGTTTTTGTGAAGTAAATATGAGCAACAACGAACAAAACAATGGCAATTATCCATGTTATATCTACACTGAACAACTGATACACCCAGCCGTTTTCAGGAAGCTGCGCAATCTTTGGGAATCCTCCTGCGGCCGGATCTCTCCATACACCATCTCTGAGAAGCTGAACTATATATAAAGCTATGTAGTTCAACATAAGTGTCAGGAGTGTCTCGTTGGTATTGTATCTGCATTTGAAATATGCACACACCATTCCGAACAATCCTCCGCCGATTATTGCAGCTACAGCCATCAATACCAGAAGAACAGGTCTTGGAAGTGAATCAAACGTGAATGCTGCCCAGCACGCAAATACAGCACCCATGATAAACTGGCCTTCAGCACCAACGTTCCAGAATCTCATCTTAAATGCTACGGAAACACCGATTGATGTTATGAACAGTGGAAGAATGATCCTCATAAGAGCGATTCTTGCCATCTTACTCTGAAGACTGCCGGTGAATACTTTTGCAAAGAATGCAAACGGATTCACTCCCAGACATAATATAAACACCCCTCCGACAGCAAGTGCTGCAACTATTGCCAAAATATAAAACAATGTTACTTTTTTCGCAGGCAAGGGAGGACGTTTCACAACGTGTATACGAAAGCCTTTGCTTTTGTTTTTATTATTCATTGTCGGCTCCTTCCGTTACGGTAGCAGTCATAAGCAGGCCGAGATAGTCTTTTGTTGTTTCTTTTGCATTGACTATTCCGCTGCATTGTCCATGACACAGTACCATGATTCTGTCGCATAATTCGAGCATAACATCGAGGTCCTCACCAATGAAAAGTATTCCGACACCCCGTTTTTTCTGTTCATTCAATGCATCATATATCGTATAGGAAGAGTTAATGTCAAGTCCTCGTACCGCATATGCTGTTATGATTACACTGGGATTTGCTTCAATTTCTCTGCCTAAAAGCACTTTTTGTACGTTTCCGCCTGATAGCTGTCTTACGGGAGTGTGCACATCCGGTGTTTTTATTTCAAGTTCTTCCACTACCTTATTTGCCAGTACTTCAGCAGACTCTCTGTCAACAAACAAACCTTTGTTGTCACGATAAGTTTTCAGGAGCATATTATCTACTATATTCAGTGATGCTGCAAGCCCCATGCCAAGACGATCTTCGGGTATAAAGCTCATGCTTATTCCGAGATCGATGATTTCTCTCGGGGTTTTTCCTTCGATATTTATGTCTTTATAAAGTACAGCGCCTTTTTTGATGGGATAAAGTCCCGCAATAGCTTCACAGAGTTCTTTTTGTCCGCTTCCCGCAACACCTGCAACACCAAGAATTTCTCCGCCCCTGAGATCAAATGAAAGCTTTTTTATTACCTCCGCACCGTCGCTGTTTTCGAGTGTGAGATGGTGGACATGCAGAAGGTCTTCGCCTTCTGTACATTCTTCTCTCTTTATAGAAAGCTGCATCGGATGACCGACCATAAGCTCTGTCAGCTCATTGGGATTTGTCTTTTCCGTATCAACAGTAGCCACACTTCTGCCTTTATGCAGAATGGTAACTCTGTCACTTATAGACATAACTTCGTTGAGTTTATGAGTGATGATAATGATCGCGCATCCCTCTTTTTTCATATTTCTCAGGATATCAAAAAGCTTTTCTGTTTCCTGTGGTGTAAGAACAGCTGTTGGCTCGTCAAGAATCAGGATCTTTGCACCATTATATATAAGTTTGAGTATTTCCACGGTCTGTTTTTCGCTTACTGACATCTGTGAGATAAGCTTCTGGGGATCGATCGTAAAAGCGTATTTTTTACTCAGTTCTTCAATCTCTTTGTAACGTCCTTTTTTCACAAAAAGACCACCCTTTGAAGAAAGGGTTATGTTGTCTGTAGCTGTCATAACATCAACAAGTTTAAAATGCTGATGAACCATGCCTATTCCCAGGCGTCTTGCTTCTTCCGGGTTCTGAATATTTACTTTGTTTCCGTCAACATATATTTCTCCGCCGTCAGGCTGATAAATACCCGAAAGCATATTCATCAATGTTGTTTTTCCGGATCCGTTTTCACCGAGAAGGGCCAGTATTTCACCGAATTTTACATTAAGATCGATGTTGTCATTCGCTTTTACTGTACCGAATGATTTGCAGATCCCTTTCAGTTCGATGGCAAATTGTTGTTGTGGGTTAGTGTTTTGCATAGTACTTCCTGTATTAAATTAATAAATATCTTTGAGATACGTTTTTGTAAGCGCATTTCAAAAACCTTTAAAAAGTAAGGGCGATAAAACGCCCTTACCGTATGGATCTTTTTATGTATCTGACTACTGTAAGATAACATTTTCAAAATACCAGTTAATGCCACCTGTGATTGTTGCGTCTTCAAGCTTTTCACCAGCTTTGATCACAACATTACCCTGGTTGTCAAGGATATCTTTGTTGATAACTTCACCTGCATCATTGATATAAGCACCCTGGAATACATCATACTGTCCGCCGATAATAAGCTGTCTTGCTTCTTCGATTTTAGCTGATGTTCCTTCTGCGCAGTTTTCTGAAAGCGGAGAAATGTCAACGAATCCTTCTTTCATACCACCGAAGTAGTTGCCGAACTCAGCCCATTTGCCGTCCATAGCTGCCTGTGTAGCTGCTGTGTAGTATACACCCCAGTTCCAGATCGGAGCTGTAAGATGTGCCTTCGGAGCATCAGGAGTCATATCTGAGTTGTAACCGCATCCCCATACGCCTGCCTGTTCAGCTGCGAGCTGAGGAGCTGTTGTGTCGCAGTGCTGTGCAATAACGTCACAACCGAGGTCAAGAAGAGCTGTTGCAGCCTGACCTTCGAGGTCAACGCTGAACCATGTGTTTGTAACTTTTACATATACTTTCGCATCCGGATTTACTGCCTGTACACCCATAGCAAATGCATCGAGACCGCCTGTAACTTCTGAGTTTGAGATGTCCATAGCTGCTACGTAACCGATCTTGTCAGTCTGTGTTTTGAGACCTGCGGCAATACCTGCGAGGTATCGAGCCTGATAAATTCTGCCGAAGTAGTTGTTGAAGTTTTTGTCATTAGACATATAACCTGTACCGTGAGAGAAGATTACATCGGGATACTGTTCAGCGAGCTGTGCCATTGTTTCCATATAACCCCAGCTTGTTCCGAAGATAATGTTGCATCCTTCTTCGATGCATTCTTCAATAGCTGTTTTTGTAGCTGCTGCGTTTGTGTCGTCGATCATATTCTTTCTGATGATCTGTTCATCTTTAAGATTGAGGTTTTTCTGCATAGCTACGATACCCTGATCGTGTGCAAAAGAATAACCTGAACCGTCTGCAGGGTTTCCGATGTGAATTACGCCGACTTTGAAATCTGCGCCTGCATCAGCATCATCGCCACATGCTGCGAATGAGAAGATCATCATTGCAGCCAACAACATAGCAATAAGTTTTTTCATTTTTGGTTTTTTCCTCCACCTAAAATTTGATTGATTTTATAATAAGGGATTCTCCCGTATTATCTGAAAGTAATTTTTCCGTCATCTGTCATCTCATCTATTACTGCAAGACTGTATAAATTGTATCCTGCCGCACGGATCTTCCGGCCGCCTTCCTGGAATCCTTTTTCTATTGCGATACAAATGCCGCCTACAGTTGCCCCAGCCTGTTCTGTAAGATCTATGAGTCCCATAAGTGCATTTCCCATAGCAAGGAAATCATCGACGATGAGAATTCTGTCATCGGAACTTATGTATTCTTTTGATACGATTACATCATAAACTGTGTCATGAGTGTAGCTCTGTACCGATGTTTTGTATACATCTCCGGCAATGTTTTTTGTTTTACTTTTTTTTGCAAAAAGTAAAGGCACACCAAAACGCTGCGAAACAACAGTTGCAATAGCTATACCTGATGCTTCGATAGTCAGAACTTTGGTAATACCTTCGCTTTTAAAATATTCATAAGTCAAATCAGCAATATTTTCAAGAAGTTCAACATCGATCTGATGATTTAAGAACCCGTCAACCTTCAGAATGTGGCCGGGATATACTTTTCCGTCTTTTAAAATTCTTTCACATAATACATTCATAACTAAAAAACAAACCGCAACATAAGTTGCTTAGGTCCCCTTCATTTTTTCTAATAAGAATTAGGAATATTCTAACACATTTTGTCGTAAAAGGGAATATGAAAATGCAGTATTCGGAATGTTTTGCAAATAAAATATTTAGAGAGATGCTATCTCAGGCACATGGGTTTATGTTATATGAAAAAACAGACCTGTAAAAGGTCTGTCATACTTATTCTTTATTGTTTCTTGCTCTGTAAACAAGCTTTATGGGACATCCGTTAAAACCAAATGCATCACGCAATTTACCAACAATGTATCTGTTATATGATGGTGTTGCGAGCTCAGGATCATTTACAAACAATGCAAATGTCGGCGGTTTAGCCTGTACCTGTGAAGCATAGAATACTTTCATATGCTTTCCACCTTTTGAAGGGGTTGTGTTCATAGAAATCGCATTTGCTATTACTTCATTTACGAGGCCTGTATTGACTCGTTTTTCATATTCTGACAACACTTCAATAACTTTCGGCATGAGCTTTTCTGTTCTCTTCCCATCGATAGCCGAAAGAAAGACAATGGGTGCATGATCAATAAAATGAAGTTTTGAACGAACCTGTTTCTGGATTTCGTTCATAGTATTTGTTTCTTTTGCGACAAGGTCCCATTTGTTCATAACAATGACAATAGCCTTGTTTGCTTCATGTGCCATTGCCGCAACTTTCACATCTTGTTCTGTGATAGGAATAGATGCGTCTATCATAAGAAGACAAATATCACTTCTTTCGATCGCCTGCATTGCCCTGAGATTGGAATAATATTCTATATTGTCATAAGAACGCTTTTTCTTCTTTATGCCTGCTGTATCTATGAGTGTGAATTTCATATCCTCATAGTCGAACAGTGTGTCTATAGCATCTCTGGTTGTGCCTGCAATGTTACTTACTATAACTCGTTCTTCTCCGAGCAGAGTATTTACAAGGGTTGATTTACCTGCGTTCGGTTTGCCGATAACGGCAATTTTGCTTCTGTTATCAAGTTCCTGCTGTACTTTTTCATCCGGGAAATTTGCTATAACTTCGTCAAGTAAATCCCCGAGCCCTCTTCCATGTTCCGCTGATATTGAGATAGGTTCTCCAAGGCCGAGTTCATAAAATTCATATGCTGCAGCAAAAGAGTCATAGTCATCTATTTTGTTTACGGCAACAACACACGGTGTATTGCTTTTTCTGATCATTTCAGCTATATCTCTGTCTGCAGGATGTATACCATGTCTTCCGTCGCAGATAAGAACAATCACATCAGCCATTTCCATGGCAAGCTCTGCTTGTCTTCTCATCTGAATAAGAATAATATCTTCGTTTTCGGGTTCGATTCCCCCTGTATCAATAAGGTAGAATGAGCTGTCAAGCCACTGAGCTTCTGATATGATTCTATCTCTGGTAACACCCGGAGTGTTTTCTACGATAGAGATTCTGCTTCCGGCAAGACGGTTAAACAACGTGGATTTACCTGTATTCGGTCTTCCTACAAGTGCTACATATGCTTTACTCATTTTCTCCTCCTATCATAATTAATGTATCCAAAAAGCCTTCAGCCCAGAAAGGGCTGCAGATTATATTTTTATTTGTTTTTTCCCTTAAATCCTCCAATGAGTAATTATCAAGAGTCAGCATTCCATCATTGAGCATATTGCTTGGCATGATGTAGTGGGTGAAATTATCTTCATTCTTATTTAATTCATCAATAATATCGCATCCGCACACGAGTCCGCTGGCAGTTACTTTTCCGCCAAAATAATTGTTTTTTACTGTTATTACGGATAAATTGACATTCGGATCTTTTTCTTTGAGTAACTGTGCCATTTCTTTAAGAGCTCTCCGGCCAAGTTCCCCTGTGATGAGAGCTGCATCGATCTTACCAATTGAATCAATTTCTTCA
>SVCP01000024.1 GCA_015058295.1 Anaerofustis stercorihominis | reverse complement strand
TTTTCCCCATGCGCATTTTGCCCAGCCTGTTTCCGCAACGGAAAGATGCAGCCCGTTGTCAACGCAGTTGTGCCAGTAATATGCAGTGGTGATATGTCCGAGTGGGTATGTATAGTTGTGGGTTACGATCTTCGGGTTGCCTGTTGTACCTGAAGTGAAGTACATAAGCATTCTGTCATCATCACACGGATAATCCGTTCCCTTGTCATAGTAAGGTGAGAATACACCGATCATTTCGTCAATGTTTACCCAGCCTTCACGGACAGTATCACCTTCATGAGCTTTTATAAGCTTGTGTGTGCGTTCTTCCGCCTCATCGATTTCTGCGAGTACATCTTCTGTTCCGACGGAAATGATCATCTTTACATCGGCTGCGTTAAAACGGTACTCAAAGTCTTTTGCCTTCAGCATTTCCGTTGCGGGAACGCTGATTGCTCCGATCTTGTGAAGGGCGATGATGATATACCAGAACTGATATCTTCTCTTGAGTGTGAGCATTACAACATCGCCTTTTTTGATGCCGATGGTTGTGAAATAGTTTGCTGCCCTGTTTGACATCTCACTTATTTCCTTGAATGTAAACTGCTTTGATGTACCGAAGTCGTCTTCATATACAAGCGCAAGCTTGTCAGGCTGAGTTTCTGCCCATTTGTCAACGATATCAAATGCGAAGTTGAAGCCTTTGGGAATATTGAGCTTGAAATTCTCCGCAAAATCTTCGTAGTTGTCAAATTCTTTTCTTGGTAAGTATGTATCGAGTAAATGCATTAAAAAAACCCCTTTCCGTATTCTCTCACTTATGAGAATATGGCGGGGAACCGTCCTTTTCTGTTTATTTTTCGTTATTTCAAGGTTCACCGTCACATCCCGTTTGTTTCCACGACAAATAAGTCCGCATTACGGACGACGACGACGGCAACGACGTTATGTGATTCACTTCTGAGAATTTCAGCAAGCTTCATGGTGATCTCCTCTCCCTGAAAATAACTTTTGTATATTATAGCATACAGACCAATATATGTAAAGCACTATTTTTCTGAAAATTCTGTTTTTTATTGTCTGCTGTGCGGATATATTGACAAAAGAATTTATTGTTTGTTTTGAGTTTGCATTATTTATTTAAAACTGCTAATATATAAACTACAGGAGAAAAAAGCATGAACAAAGAAATATTTGAAATTACCGGATACAAAGGAAAGGCTCTTCCGTGCGCCATGTGGCTTCCCGAAGGAAAGACTGAAGCTGTTTTGCAGATTACTCACGGAATGACAGAACATATGGGCAGATATGATGTTTTTGCACAACGACTTTGTGAAAATAATATTGCGGTTATAGGATATGATCTGCGTGGACATGGTAAAAACGGCGCTTCCGACGTTGCAAGCTTCGGCGAAGGCGGGTGGGAGGCATCTATAGAAGATATGAGGTCTCTGTCTTCATATGTAAAGAGCAGATTTTCGGGAAAGAAGCATTATATGCTTGGCTTTTCTCTCGGCTCGTTCCTTCTTCGTGAATATATGAATAAATATCCCGATGGTATTGACGGAGCGGTTATACTGGGAACCGGATATCAGCCACCTGTGGTTTTATCGGTTATGATGGCTGTCGTAAAAACACAGATAAAAAAGGCAGGCTTTGACGGCACCACGAATCTTGTGAGAGAGTTGTCTTTCGGTACATATAACAAAAAATTCAGTCCGAACAGAACTTCTTCCGACTGGCTTTGTTCAGATGAGAGAGAACTGGATAAATATATTACCGATGAGCTGTGCAAAAAAGATATTTCCGCAGGACTTTTTTATCAACTTCTCGGTTCGATGAAAAAGACAGGCAGGAAAGATGCATATGATAAATGGAACAAAGATATGCCTGTACTGCTTATTTCCGGAAAAGACGATCCGGTAGGAGATATGGGAAAAGGGATCGACAAGGTATTTACTCAGATGCTGAATTCAGGAATGAAACATGTAAAAAGAGTTGTTGTTGATGGAGCAAGGCACGATGTCCTGCACGAATATTCCTGTGGTGCCTCCCATAAGGCCACAGAAGAAATTATCGTATTTACACGATATAAATAACAAGGAGAAATAATATGCTCGAATCAGGAATGAAGGCTCCGGAATTTACACTTCCGGACAAAGACGGAAATATGATAAGCCTTTCTGATTTTCTCGGAAAAAAGGTTGTGCTTTATTTTTACCCGAAGGATAACACACCCGGCTGCACAAAACAGGCGTGTGGATTCGCCGCAAACTATGATGAATATAAGAAGATTGGTGTTGAAGTTATAGGCATAAGCAAGGACAGCGTATCTTCACACATAAAATTCGCTCAGAAATACGAACTGCCTTTTATCCTTCTGTCGGATACAGAGCTTGTTGCCATACAGGCCTATGATGTATGGAAAGAAAAGAAGCTTTACGGAAAAGTCAGTATGGGTGTTGTGAGAACGACATATGTCATTGACGAAAACGGCATCATCGAAAAAGTTATGCCGAAAGTAAAAGCTGACACAAATGCCGAAGAAATATTGAACTACCTCAGAGAAACTATGTAACATATACCACGGAATACGGCTGTGTTCCGTGATTTTTTATATAAAATTTATGTTGCAAATTTTCATTATGAGGATTATAATTTAGCTTGTAAGAAATAATGAACAAGGAGGCACCCGAATTGGACATATGCGGTCGAAGTAGAAAAAACGATGATGATTACCATGGGCGTTGCAGGCAGACCGGTTGTGGGTGTGTCTTTGTCTGGCATAGATAATTTTTATTATGCTTAAACACAATGCCGTGGAATGTTCTGCGGTTATTTTTAATTGCAAAACAGGATTGTTTTACTCAATCGCCATCCTTTAAAGAGGTGGAAAGAAAAAATGGAAAACAGATTGGATTTTGAAAGGCTTACAGAGCTGATCGAACGAAAAGATTTCCGTGCGATCAAAGAAGAAATGGCAGATATGTATGCTGCCGATGCTGCGTGGATACTTGGGGAGCTGGAACCGAAAGAAATAGTTCTTGTGTTCAGGCTTATTCCGAAAGAAGAGGCAAGCGAAGTATTTTCCTATCTTGATATAGATTCTCAGGAAATAATCGTAAATGCCGTAACCGACAGCGAGCTCAGTGCCATTATGGACGAGTTGTATGTTGACGATGCGGTTGACCTTATTGAAGAGCTTCCTGCGGGCGTTGTAAAGCGAGTTCTCAAATGTGTTGATTCCGCAACAAGAGAGACTATCAACCGTTATCTGAAATATGAAGAAGATACTGCAGGAACCATCATGACTTCCGAGTACATCAACCTCAAAAGTCAGATGAGTGTAAAAGAAGCTTTCGCTTACATCAAGAGAAAAGCAGGGGATACGGAAGATATTTCCAACTGTTTTGTTATCGATAAAAACAGGATTCTCGAAGGGGCAGTATCTCTCAAAACCCTTATCCTCGCAGATGAAGATGCCCTTATCGGAGATATTATGGTTGACGAGCCGATCTTTGTTTATACAAACGATGACAAAGAACACGTTGCTTCTGTTATCTCACATTACGACCTTACGACAGTTCCCGTCGTTGATATCGAAAAACGCCTTGTGGGTATCGTAACCATCGACGACGCCGTTGAAGTCATTCAGGAAGAGGCAACGGAAGACTTCGAAATCATGGCAGGTATGCACCCGTCAGAAAAACCGTATCTGAAAACAGGAGTATTCTCACTTGCGAAAAACCGTATCGTGTGGTTGTTGTTTCTTATGGCTTCCGCAACGATCACAGGTTCGATACTTTCCACATTCGAAGAATCTCTTGCCGTAATTCCCATACTTGTATCATTCGTTCCCATGCTTATGGGTACGGGAGGAAACTCAGGCTCTCAGGCCTCCACACTTATTATACGTGGTATGGCGGTGGATGAGATCCGTCTTAAAGATTTCCCGAAAGTGCTTTTCAAAGAAGTCCGTGTAGGCCTTATTTGCGGAGGAGCTCTCGGTATTGTATGTTTTGCGGGAGTATATTTCCTTTACGGAAGAAGCGTTGCACTTGCACTTACTGTGGCTCTCACAATAGCGGCAACGGTCCTTATGGCAAAATCCCTCGGATGTATTATGCCTATGGCGGCAAAAGCCGTAAAACTCGACCCGGCTCTTATGGCATCGGCACTTATCACAACAATCGTCGATGCGTGCTCACTGCTTGTATATTTTGCTATAGTAAACTGGATATTATTATAATGTCATGCTCCCTTGTGCATACAGGGGAGTTTATTATTGCGGAAAAATTATTTTTCCGCAGTTTTTTGCTCAGATTAATTAAAACGAACACCCCATCAATTTCTGATGGGGTGTTCTGTGTTGGTTGAGTTATATATGGGGTTTCAGAGTACTGAATTAAAAACCTAAGATCTCATTCATTGCGGCAACAAGTTCTTTCATATCGTCCATAGTCATATCTGCCATATGTGCGATACGGAATGTTTTTCCTTTGAGGTCTCCGTAACCGTCAGAGATTTCAAGTCCTTTTGCGTTGAGAGCTTTTCTGAATGCGGCAACATCAATATCTCTTGTGTTCTTCACGCATGTTACTGTGTTTGAAGCATATTCCGCAGCGGGGAATACTTCGAAATATTCATTAGCCCATGCTCTGATGTAGTCAGCCATTTCTTTATGTCTTGCAAAACGGTTTTCAAGTCCTTCTTCAAGGATGCAGTCGAGCTGATAATCAAGTGCAAACATATGCGCAATCGTCGGTGTGGACGGATACTGATAGTCTTTCTTCTGGATTGTGTTGTAGAGTGAAAGAAGGTCAAGATAGTATCCTCTGTTTTTAACCTGTTTAGCTCTTTCTACAGCCTTCTGACTGAATGTGCAGATCGCAAGTCCCGGGGGAAGACCGAGAGCTTTCTGAGAAGATGTGATGCATACGTCGATGCCCCACTTGTCAACTTCGATTTTTACGCCGCCTGCTGAAGATACGGCATCCACGCAGTAGAGCACGTCAGGGTATTTTTTGATAACTTCGCCGATTGCCGCACAGTCGTTTGTAAGACCTGCAGATGTTTCGTTGTGTGTTATTGTTACAAGGTCATATTTGCCTGTTGCAAGAACTCTGTCAACTTCTGCCGGGTCTGTGGGCTGACCGTCAGGTACTTCGAAAAGATCAGCGGGAACATTGTTGTTTATTGCAAGCTCATACCATCTTTTGCCGAAAGAACCTACTGAGAATACTGCTGCTCTTTTTACCGTACCGCAACGGATAGCACCTTCCATAAGGCCTGTGCCTGAAGATGTGGAAAGGAGAATTTCGCTTTCTGTATAGAAAAGCTGTCTTAACTTATCGCTGATACCTCTCTGAAGAGCGCTTGCTGCTTTTGTTCTGTGACCGATCATGGGTGTTGCCATTTTGTCGAGAACTTCCTGTCTTACTTCAACGGGGCCGGGAATATATAATTTGATATGTGTCATTTTTTTATCTCCTTTGGTATTTTTTTTAGATCATATGAACGAACAGTCCGCTTCTTAGTTTCGGTTCAAACCATGTGGATTTCGGCGGCATTACCATTCCTGCATCCGCAACGTCGAGAAGGTCTTTTACTTCCACCGGATAAAGAGCAAATGCTGCTGTTGCTTTTTTGTCGTCTACTGCATCTTTAAGATATCCGTAGCCTCTTATTCCG
Organism: Anaerofustis stercorihominis; assembly: GCA_015058295.1. Classification (GTDB taxonomy): domain Bacteria; phylum Bacillota; class Clostridia; order Eubacteriales; family Anaerofustaceae; genus SVCP01. Next base: position 18,218 of record SVCP01000024.1, on the reverse strand, counting down.
CCGACAAATTTCAGTCTGTCCGTAGTTTTCGGGTCCTTGATACCCAGAATTTTGTCAAATATGTTTTTCTGCATTATCTGTGCATCGATTCTCTCAACCGGGTCATTTGCATCAAATGTGCCGTCTTTCGCTGTGAGGCTGTACCAGGCTCCTTCAATATACATTGCGAATTCGTGAGTTGCCGATGCTTTATATATATGTTCTTCTTTCTTTTCGATGATAAAATCTTCTCCCAGTTTATCAATGAACTCTTCTGCAGTATATTCTCCCGTATCCATAAGGAGTCTGTTGTAGTCCATTATCTTTACCTGGCTTTCCGGGAAGATAACCGCCATTATGTATCCTGCGTTTTTTCCTCCGAGCTGTTCGCTTACTTTTGCGGAAGATGCTGTGCGGTGATGTCCGTCAGCGATATATAATGCGTCTGTTCTGTCGAAAATATCCGTAATTTTCTGTATTGTATCATCACAGTCTATTACCCAGAAACGATGCTTTATTCCGTCGTCCGAGACAAAATCATAAACCGGTGCATTCTGTTTATGATCCATGATGATACGGTTCAGCTCATCGTCGTCTCTGTTAATAAAAAAAACAGGTTCCGTATGAGCCCTGCAGTAGAGAAAGTTATTTATTCTGTCAATTTCTTTTTTCGGCAACGTAAATTCATGTTTTTTTATCTTGCCGTTGTTATAGTCTTCCACACTGCACAGTGCACAGATCCCTGTCTGTACTCTTCCGTCCATAGTTTCTTCGTACAGGTAGAAACACTCCTTGTTATCCTGAATCAGGATACCGTCTTTAATGAAATTGTCAAGATTCTCTTTTGCTTTCAGGTACACACTCTCATCATAGGCAGAAATGTCATCCGATAAATCAATTTCCGATCGTACGACCCTCAGAAACGAGTATTCGTTGCCTGCTGCCATCATCTTTGCTTCGTCTCTGTCCATAACATCATACGGCAGACACGAAACTTCCGATGCGAAGTCTTTGTTCGGTCTTACGGCTTTGAATGCTTTTACTGTTGTCATTGTATTTCCTCCTATAATTATTATTTATGAGAGCATCTCTCTTAAATTGTTTGGATTTTAGCATATGTTGAGAATATTTGCAACATTTTTTTAATTGTTTTTTACATTTTTTATTAAAAAGTAAGCAAACTGTATCCGTAAACGGAAAAATGCGCATTTGATTTTACTGTTTTTGAAATAAAATGAATGTTTTGTCTGTTTTATCGTGTGAGGAATATTTAAAATAATGGACAAATTTATGATGTTATGTTAAAATCAACATACTGTAAAAAGGAGATGACTATGTCAGATAAAAGCACAAAAGGAAATTATGAGATAGCCAGGGAGCGTGCAAAAGAATATTTTCTCGGATTTGACCAGGAAAAAATAATTTCCGACTGGAATCTTGAGTATGACGATGAATACATATATGTTGAGTTTTTCCGTATACCATACAGGATACACAGAAAAACAGGAAATGTTCAGAGCAGTAAGGATGGTTTTGTGACTGTCAGGGAAGGAGGATTCAATGACGTCCTTTCCATATTTGACTTTCTGTGTCATGAAGGTGAATACAAAGTTGCAACAAGAACATTTGCAGCCGTAAACAGCCTTAAAGGACATAAAACCGCTTCCGGTGTGGGAGTTGATATGAACAGCAGACACGCAAAGGTGTTTGATGAAAACAGGGAAAGCTTCATCTCTGCCTGTGAAAAGCTCGGTGGCAGGAAAGTTCCTATGGGAGATGTAGGATATGTTTTTGACGTATTCAAAGATCTTTCGGTTGTTCTTAAATTTTATTTCTCCGATGATGAATTCCCCGCGCAGATCACCTTTCTGTGGGATACAAGCACACTCAGTTTTATATTTTACGAGACTGTGTTCTACACTGCAGGATTTCTGATCTCTCTCATTCTTGAAAATATGTAAACACAAAAAGAGTGCCTGTATAAGGCACTCATATTTTATTTTACGGCTTCAAGCCATTTATCTTCTTTGAATCCTACGAGGACCTTGTCTTCAAATACGAGAATCGGCCTTTTCACGAGCATTCCGTCTGTGGATAAAAGCCCGAGCTTTTCTTCATAGCTCATATCTTTGAGCTTGTCTTTGAGATTCATATCTTTATATAATTTTCCGCTTGTATTGAAGAATTTTTTAATGTCTTCACCGCTCTTTTCTATCCATAAAGAGAGTTCCTCTTTCGTCGGCTTTTCTTCAGCGATGTGTCTTGAAATATAATCGATGCCGTTTGCATCGAGAAACTTCTTCGCCTTCCGGCAAGTGGTGCATTTCGGATAGTTTACGAATAACATATTTACTCCTTTACAATGTCCGCAAAAATCGCATCAGTGACTTTTATTAAATCTTTCGGTGCCATTTCGATCTGATAGCCGATCTTTCCTCCGCTGAAAATGATCTTTTCGAGGTTTTCGGCGCTGTTGTGTATTACTGTAGGATATTTCTTTTTCATCCCCACAGGAGATGTCCCGCCTCTGATGTATCCCGTAACTGCATTTATCTCCTTTACATGGATCATATTCACGGCTTTTGCTCCGACGGCTTTCGCAGCTTTCTTCAGGTCAAGCTCATGTTCGACCGGAACAACAAACACAAAATATTCTTTTGCGGAAGATACTGTGACGAGGGTCTTGAACACATATACAGGATCCATCCCTATGAGTTTTGCAACACTCACACCATCGATTGCTTCTCCTCCGCTGTCATACTGATGCTGAGAATACTGTATCTTTTCTTTGTCGAGTATTCTCATTGCATTTGTCTTTATGTTACTTTTAGCCATTAAAATCCTCTGTTCCACCTTGCTGCGGATGCGTCATCACCGATAGCCTTGTAATAGTGGTATGTTGTTTGTGTAAGTGGATTATTTTCTGTCAGGAATTCGGAACCCTGCCAGTACATGGATTTTGCCGCCTGTTCCATCCAGAACGCACAGCCTTCATAATCTTCGGTATCAGCGCTCCACTGCGCAAGGATAATATAGCTTGTTTCATCTCCCATAGAAGCAACATAAGCCATTCTCCTTATTGCTTCCTGCTTGTCCTGTTCGCAGCCTCTTCCTTCATACAGATAAAGGGCGAGCATGGAGTTGAACTGCGGATCTCCCGTCATATCAGCGCCGAATTTGCACCAGAAAAATGCTTTTTTGTCATCCGGTCTGATGTTGGAAAGGTCGGAATCGTGAATGTAGATGAGCTCACTTATTGCATCCGGATAGTGAAGTTCCGCAGCCATTTCAAAAAGGTCGATTGCTGTGTCGAGGTCCTCTTCAACGCCGAGGCCGTCACGGTAACATTCACCGAGTGCCGCAAATGCCGCAGGAATCTGTGCCTGCATTGCACCCTGAAGATATTCGATACCTTTTTGTGTATCCTGCTCAATAAGTTCTCCGTAAATAAGATTCATACCTGCAGAGACAGCTGCTTCCGCGATACCTCCGTCAGCGGCTTTGATAAGAAGCTCCATACCTTTGTCTGTGTCTTTTTCGACACCTACTCCCGTAAGATAGCAGTTTGCAAGATTATATTGTCCTTCGGGAAAATCAAGTTCTGCGGCTTTTTCGTAGTTTTCAAAAGCTTTTACAGCATTTGCCTCAACTCCTGCACCGATGCGGTAGCAGTTTCCGAGACCGTTATATCCTATTGCACTTCCTTTTCTTGCGGCATTGACAAACCAGTAAAAAGCCTGGTCATCGTTTTCTTCAACGTCAACTCCCCAGAAGAATCTTTGCGCAAGTTCTTCCATAGCTGTGAGGTCGCCGCCTCTGGCAAGTTCAAAAAGTTTATTGAGATCCATTTTTATGGTTTCCTCCGTGAAAAATCGATATTTGTATATATTTTACCATGTCACGGGGATAATTCAATGCTTATTTTTGACAAGAGTGTATATTTGTGTTATAATCTCTTGGTATTTATTCTATTTGAGGAGAGACAATCAATGATCAGATTTGAAAGTGACTACACAGAAGGTGCACACCCGAATATCATAAACAAACTCGTTGAAACAAACTTTGAACAGACTCCCGGTTACGGAGTAGACGTATATTGCGAAAGCGCAAGAGCAAAGATCAAAGCTGCCTGCAACCGTCCGGACGCAGACGTACATTTCCTCGTCGGCGGAACACAGGCCAACCTTACGGTTATCGCATCGATCCTGAGACCGTATCAGGGAGTTATCAGTGCATTCACGGGTCATATCAATGTACATGAAACAGGTTCCGTTGAAGCAACTGGTCATAAAGTAATCACAACAGGAAACGACGACGGCAAGATCACTGCCCAGCAGGTAGCCGACATCTACGAAGGTCACTGGAACGACGGCACACACGAACATATCGTTCAGCCGGGAATGGTATATATCTCACATCCCACAGAAAACGGAACGATGTATACAAAGGACGAGCTTACTGCTCTTTACGAAGTATGCAAAAAATACGAACTTCCGCTTTTCATTGACGGTGCAAGACTGGGATATGCTCTTATGAGCCCTGCAAGCGATATGACACTTGAAGATGTTGCGAACAACTGCGATGTATTCTATATCGGCGGAACAAAAGTAGGCGCACTTTTCGGAGAAGCTGTTGTTATCCTTAAAGATTCCCTTAAAAAGGACTTCCGTTACAACATCAAGCAGAGAGGCGCAATGCTCGCAAAAGGCAGACTTCTCGGCATTCAGTTTGATGTATTGTTTGAAGATAATCTTTATTTTGAGATCTCAAAACATGCGGCAACACTTGCTATGGATATAAAGAAGGCATTTGAAGAAAAAGGCATCGGTTTCCGCTATGATTCAGACAGCAACCAGCAGTTCCCCATACTTACAAAGGAACAGTATGAAACGCTCACAAAGAAATATTCCGTATCCTACGGAGGAGAACTTCCCGACGGAAAAGTATATGTACGTTTCTGTACAAGCTGGGCAACAAAGGCTGAAGATGTAAAAGCTCTCATTGAAGATATCAGAGCACTGTAGTTATGCTTGTCTAAATTTCCCTATGCTGTGTTGGTTGCATCACCGTCCATGCTCATTTACCGGAAGTAAACCACGCATATCCGGTTCGCAATCCGCCTTGCCTGCGAAAATTTATACGGCGCATACTGTTTGTCTGAATTAACGAACTCAAAGCACCATCCGAAGATGGTGCTTTTTTATTGTTTATCTTTCTTGGCATATCATATATCGATCCACTTTCATACACAGTTTGTTTTAAATGCATATATGTCGGATTGTTTTTTCGTTTTTCGATGAGGATTTATCGTTTTTCGATAAAAACACATTGACAAATGATATATGTATTGTTACAATCACGATAATGGAAGGAGAATATTTATGACGCAGAAAAAATTATCAAAATGGCTGTGCGTAATCGTCATCGGGCTTGGTATTGCAGGACTTTACTGTCTTACGGTCATGGCTCCGAGGCTGGGACATCGCCTCGTATTGCAGTATCCGAGATGGGCTCATATGTATACACCGACACTTATATTCACATGGGTATGCGCAGTGCCGTTTTACCTTGGATTGTATGCGGCTTACCTTATATCCGTGGATATAGGAAGGGACCGTTCTTTTATAGCGGAGAATTCTCACAGACTGAAAAGAATCGGGATATATGCGGTGATCGAAAGTGTGCTTATTTTTGTGATTCTTGCAACCATGCTGACATATGATATTCTTCACCCTGTTGTAGCAATGATACTCGTTCTTCTTGCCCTTGCGGTGATATCTATCAGCGTAATATGCTTTGCACTTTCCCACCTTGTGCTCAAAGCTGCAAAACTGCAGGAAGAAAACGATCTGACCATATGAGGTGAATATGATTCAGGTAAATATAGATCTGATGCTTGTAAAAAGAAAAATGAGTATGACGGAACTGAGTAAACGAGTGGGAATTACTCAGGCCAATCTGTCAATTCTCAAAAACGGCAAGGCGAAAGCCATAAGATTTTCAACTCTCAACGAAATATGTAAGGCTCTTGACTGTCAGCCGGGAGATCTTCTGGAATATATCGAAGATGACGAAGCTGATGAGGAAATGTCGGAGGAATAGTTACACTATGTTTATAGAACTGGATAAGGAAAAGAAAAAAGAACTGCTAAAAACAATGCACCTGAGCAGGGCGTTCGAAACAAAAGTCAATGAAATGTTCATGAAAGGTATGATCCACGGAACGACACACCTTGGTCTCGGGCAGGAGGCCAACCATGCGGCTCTTTCCGCAGCTCTTTGTGAAGGGGACTGGATTCTCCCCACTCACAGAGGACACGGACACTTTATCGGAAAAGGCGGAAGTGTATATTCAATGATGGCGGAGCTCTTTGCAAGCAAATACGGAATAGACAAAGGCCTCGGCGGCTCCATGCATATGACCGATACGAAAAATTACAATATGGGATCCAGCGGTGTCGTTGCGGGGGCTGTGCCCATCGCTGTGGGAATGGCATTTGCCCTGAAAAAACAGAAAAAGGACAACCTTGTGGCAGTCTGCCTCGGAGACGGTGCGTTCAACCAGGGTATGACCCAGGAGTCCCTCAACCTTGCGGCTGTATGGCAGGTGCCGGTACTTTTCTTCTGTGAAAATAATATGTATGCAATGAGCACTCCTTCGAGAAAGTATGTAAGCGGAAATATTTCAGACCGCGCCGCAAGCTACGATATAAAGACAATCACCGTTGACGGAAATGATGTCATAGCCGTATACGATGCGGTAAGTGCGGCTCAGGAATATATCAAAAGAGAAAAGAAACCTTGTTTTATCGAATCGAAAACATATCGCTGGCTCGGACACTCAAAGAGCGACCTGAGAAAATACCGCACAAAGGAAGAGGAAGAGTATTATAAATCTCTCTGCCCCATAATGCGATATGAAGAGTATCTCATAAATGAAGGGATCATCACCCGTGAATATGCTGACGGAATACAAAAAGAGTGCGAAGAGCTCATAGAGGACAGCGTTCTTTTCTCAGAAAAGACGAGAGGGGATATTCTTACCATCGAAGAAGCGATGCAGTATGTTTATGACGGAGGTAGCCGTATATGAGTGTTATGACATATGCACAGGCAATAAAAGAAGCTATCCGTGAAGAGCTGATAAACGACGAAAATGTATATTTCATAGGTGAAGACATCGGGCTTTACGGAGGATGTTTCGGTGTGAGCAGAGGTCTCTGGGAAGAGTTCGGCGAAGACAGGATAATAGAAACGCCGATCACGGAAGGAGCATTTACTTCCGCCGCTGTGGGAATGGCCCTTTTAGGTCTTCGTCCCATAGTGGAAATTATGTTCGGGGATTTTGTTTCCCTGACGGTAGATGCCATAGTTGACCATGCCGCAAAATACAGATTCATGACTGCGGGGCAGGTAAATGTTCCCATGGTGCTCAGAACACCATTCGGTTCCGGCACAGGTGCTGCGGCACAGCACAGCCAGAGTCTGGAGGCTATGTATCTGAATACCCCGGGGCTGAAAGTCGTGATGCCGTCAACTCCATATGACGCAAAAGGGCTTTTAAAAGCCGCAGTAAGAGATAATGATCCGGTTATGTTCTTTGAAAACAAACTTCTTTACAGAACTAGCGGCGAAGTTCCCGATGAAGAGTATACTGTTCCGATCGGAAAAGGCGATATAAAAAGAGAAGGCACCGACATTACCCTTATAAGCTACTCGAGGATGGTGGGCGTATGCCTCGAAGCTGCTGAGTCACTTGAGAAAGAAGGCATAAATTGTGAAGTGCTTGATCTGAGGAGTTTAAGACCCCTTGATACGGAGCTTATAATATCTTCCGTAAAGAAGACGTCAAGAGCTCTTATCGTATATGAAGCGCCTTTGTTCGGCGGATTCGGCGGAGAGATCTGTGCGGCGATAAACGAAAGCGAAGCTTTTTATTATCTTGATTGTCCCGTCAGACGTCTCGGCGGAGCGGAAATGCCCGTTCCGTACAATCCCATACTTGAAAAACAGATCGTTCCGACGGCAGAGAAAGTCGTTGAAACCGTAAAAAATATGCTTGGAGTATAATATGAAAAATATTCCTATGAGCCCAAAAGCGAAGAAATTCATCAGGGAAAACAATATAGATATAGCAGCCGTTACCCCGACAGGTACAGACGGAGACATCCGCTATGTAAAATATGACGATGCGGCAAAAGCGACCCCCCTTGCGGAAAAACTCGCTTCACAAAACGGAGTGGATCTGAGCAAAGTCGGACATACGGGAGAAAAAATATCAAGAAACGATGTTCTGAAATATATCCGTATGCTTGATGCGAAGAAGGCCTACAGACTTTCCGGTGCAAGGGAAGCTCTTGCGGATAATCTTTCGTCAAGCAATTACGACACCATACCGTATACATTGTTTGCGAAGGTAAATTCAGACAAAGCTTATGAATATTACCGCAATGTGAAAGAAACCACAGGTATCTCCGTGACTTTTACGGATGTTATTATCTTTGCTGCAGCAAAAGCACTGAAGAAAAACCTAATCGTAAACACCACGAGAAAAGACGGCTTTTATCTGAATGAAGAGAACGTAAATATTTCACTTGCCATCGACAGACAGGGAAGTATTCTTACTCCAGTAATAAAAGATGCGGACGAAATGAGTATCGCGCAGATAGCAAAGCTCAGAATAAATTACACCGAAAAAGTTTCTCATGGAAAGATCTCGTCCGAAGAACTCAGCGGAGGTACATTTACTGTATCGAACCTCGGCAGGAGTGTTGTGGGACATTTTACACCTGTCATAAACTACCCGCAGAGCGGAATTCTCGGTATCGGAAGGACAGATGATGAACTGTATCTTGAAGACGGTGCCGTAAAGGTGAGGAAAGTTACTTTTGTGTCCCTTACGGTGGATCATGCCATAATCGACGGAAAAGCCGCAGCGGATTTTCTTGACGATTTTGATCGGGAACTGAATAATCTTTAGTTTGTTTTGGAGTGAGAATATATGGGCGAATATATGCTTATGCCTAAACTCGATATGTCAATGAAAGAAGGAACTATCGTTTCGTGGCTTGTTGAGGAAGGGCAGAAGATCAATAAAGGTGAATATGCAGTTGAAGTTGAGACGGGAAAGGTCAGTATCGAAGTAGACAACACTGCTTTCAGCGGAAAAGTACTGAAAATATACTGCGAAGAAGGTGAGACTGTTGAAGTCAACACCCCCATTATGTATATCGGAGAAGAAGATGAGACAGCCCCGAGCAAGGAAGATTCCATTGAGTATTTCAGGGCGCTGAAAAAAGAGAACAGCAGGATAATCGAATCTCACGGTTTTGACTATGATGTGATTATTATCGGTGCGGGGCAGGCAGGGTATACATTTGCTCTCAATGCCGCAAAATACACCGACCGTATTGCAGTCATTGAAAAGGGCACATTTGGCGGAGTTTGTCTTAACAGAGGCTGTATCCCGTCAAGATTCTATCATAAAAGGGTAAGTCTTGTGGACTCCGTGAGAAATTCAGCGGCAATCGGCATAGATGCGGCAGTGAACGGCATTGACTTTACATCGATGGCAGAAGATAAAAACACTATGACATTCAGGCTTTCACAGTCTGTAAAACATAATCTCAATTCCATGTGTGATGTTTATGAAGTCGGAGCGAAGATTCAGGCGCCGCACATAATCAAGGCAGACGGACAGTATATTTCATCAAAATATATCGTTATCGCAACAGGTTCAAAGGCTGTAGGGTTCTCTTTTGAAACAGACAGCAGTATACCTGTATACAATACGGAAGATATGATAAGCGTGAGTGAACTTCCTGAAAAGATAATCTTTTGCGGCAACAGCAGATATATAATCGAGCAGGCGTGTATGTTTTCATCACTTGGAAGTGAAGTAATGCTCATTTCCGATGTTGATATTCTGAATGACAATTATCTTAACCGACAGATCAGGAAGATTCTTGCGAAATCAAAGGTTAAACTCATTGACGAAAATGTTATTGCCATAAAAGACTGTAAGGTAATTACAGACAAAGACAGCTACACTTCCGATATATTTGTGTACGAAAATGAGAGAACTGCCAACAAGGCCGACAGCGAAGTCGGATTTGAATTCGACGACAAAGGCTTTTATGTATGTTCGGATAATTACGAAACGAATATTGAGGATATATATGTTATCGGAGATGCCTGCGGAAAATCCCTCACAGCACAGGGCGCAGGGCTTGATGCGGAAATACTTGCAAAGATATTGTTCGATACTGATGCAAACACGAGAAAAGTCTATCCCCGGTGTATAAATCTTATTCCTAAGATTGCATATATCGGCAAATTCGAAAAAGAGCTTGAAGACGAAGGTGTTGATTTTGTCAGCGCAAAGAGAAGCTTTTCTTCTCTTCCTGCGGCAATGGCATCTTCCGACGGCGGTTTTATGAAAATTATCGCTGACAGTACTTTCGGAGAGATCCTTTCTGTGCAGATAATGAGCGACAACGCAGATGAAATGATCGGAATATTCTCTTCCGCCATAATGAATGAACTGACTGTGGACGAGCTTTCGGAAAGTATATTCATTCACCCGACTCTTTCGGAGATGATTTCATCCCTCTGCAGTGAGCTGAAAGAAAAGATATTAAATAAATAAAAACATAACCGTCTGAGATATTAATCTCAGGCGGTTTTTATTATACAAAAACCATTGTCAGATAATTTATCAGCGTTATTGTAAGTGCGATAATTGCCACAGCGCCCCAGAGTATTGCAATATGGCGTTTGTTCTGGATCAAAAGACTTATGCCGATAGCTGCAAGACATACGGGCCATAAATTTACCAGTGCAGACACAATCACAGCCACCGGGAAATATAAAAATCCGCTGCTTGAAGCGATCCAGAAAATTCCGAGCATACACAGTGATGCTCCGCCTATGATTATTTTCGATGGATTGTGGTGCAGATCTCTTGTCGTCATCAGGTACAGTCCTGCTATGAGAATACCAATTATAATAAGATATTTCCACTTTATGTTGATATGGAGAAAATGTTTTGCAAACATTACCGCAAGAATGACAACAACCGCACATATGATCCATGATTTTATGTTGTGTTTTTCACTCTGCGCGCGCAGGGAATTGATGAATTCATTTATTCCTGTTTGTGTTTCTGACGAATCCGTGTCGTCTTTTTCGGGAAGGATCACAAGAAGTATAAAATATACGGGTATAAGCACCCGGAACATCAGGTTTGCAATGACAGTTGCAACTCTGATGAGTGTGACATCTGTGTTTGTCGCATCTGCGATGCCTGCGCATACGCCGCCGAACATTTTGTTTGTGCTGTCTTTGTATAACCTGAACATCTTTCCCTCCTTTAATACGATTATATATTCAAAAAAGAAATTAAACAAGAAATTCCCGATAATTTAATCGGATTTTAATGAAGGATTGAAATACTTGAAGCGTATATTAAGATATGTGACGTAAAACTTTTGAGGTAATCAGCGGAATCTTCTCATGAAATGCGGAAGATATTCAGAACGGAATGGCGAAGCTGTGGGAAGGAATTCAGAACATTTTCGCCCCGGTTGTAGGATTCTTCACAGGAATCTGGGAAAGCATCAAAGAAAGCTTTGGAAGCCGAAGTATGGATCATTCGTTTTTATTTTTCTTTCTTTCGATTTCCCGCTTTATTCTTCTGATAGCCTCCTTCGTCATAGCAAAAGATATAAACATCATGCCGACCTCAAAAACTATAAATATCGACAAAAATAAAATATATCCTAATTCACTTTGAGGAACTCTGAAGTGATAATGGCGATAAAACATATTAACCTCACGAACATATTTTTTTCATTATATCACAAAAAAGATATGCGTGAATGAAAATTTATATAACTGAATGAAAAAAGTGTACGACATTCTACGACATGATGAGCTTATGTCGTGGTATGTCCGCAGGAAATGTGGCAGAATGTTGGCGAAGGGCAGGTTTGCACAGGGTGCTTTCGGAAGAGAGCAGCCTGCGGAAAGTTGCAACAATCCAGAATACATAAAATAAATAATAAAAAGAAAGGAGCCTAAATATATATGGCTATTACTACAAGTGGTTAAACGGTATGTACAATGCTCATGCAATATCCGCTTGTCTTTCAGACCATCACAGCTATCCGCAAAGACCTATTGATCTCAACGGAGAAGATGAAGATACGGCAGACACGGATTCAAAGCTGTTTGAAGCGTATGCGATAAGGTTTAATCGGGAGATGCAAAATCATCATCCTAATACATAATATGGATGAATGTAATTATGAGCATAGATGCGACAAGGATAATTGCTGCCGGAATGAATAATATAAAAACACACGAATGTATTTTTTCGAGCACAGATATGACCTTGGAATAGTCAATAGCAGCAAAAATAAAGGAATTCAGCATATTCATCACCTCGTTTGATTTTATAAATATTATAACACAAAAAATATAAGAAAGGAAGCAGTAAATTCTCCTTCGCAGGGAGCGGCGGTCGATGCGGTCTTTTTTTATTTTCCGGGCAAAAGACTGTTACAAAAAAGCTTTACAAATCCGGTGTTTTGTGTATAATAAAATGGTTAGGTGATAGTGAACTGCGAAAAAATTGAATGTAGTTCTGAACTTATCACGGACAGGCGGAGATTTGCCCGAAAAATACGCAATTTTTTCGTCTTTTTTGTAAATATTGATTGACAAAATAATGTACTGATGTTACAATGTTATGGTTGACAGGCTTTGTTTTGTTGTGCCTTAAAAGGTAATTCCCGCATTAAAGCGGTTATTATAAATAAATACAGGAGGAATAAAATGCCGACAATTAACCAAATTATACGCAAGGGCAGACAGGATCTCGTTGTTAAGACAAAAACTCCTGCGCTCAAAGCTAATCCGCAGAAACGCGGTGTATGCACGGTTGTAAGAACGGCGACTCCGAAGAAACCGAACTCAGCTATGAGAAAAATTGCCAGAGTACGTCTTTCTAACGGAATCGAAGTAACAGCATACATCCCGGGTATCGGTCATAACCTTCAGGAACACAGTGTTGTTATGATCAAAGGCGGAAGGGTTAGAGACCTTCCGGGCGTTCGTTACAAAATCATCCGCGGCACTCTCGATACAACAGGCGTTGCAAAGAGAATGCAGGCAAGAAGTAAATACGGCGCAAAGAGACCGAAAGCGGGCAAATAATTTTTGTGTGTTAATTGCTTGTATGTTCACATATATAAGCGCACACACGGCTTGAAAAAATAGCCGAGTACCGATGAATTTATTTATTAACAGGAGGGAAGAGTAGTGCCAAGAAAAGGTCCTATACCTAAAAGAGAAGTGCTTGCCGATCCTATCTATAACAGCGTAGTTGTTACTAAACTTCTTAACAACATTATGCTCGATGGTAAAAAAGGTACAGCACAGAAAATCGTATACGGTGCATTCGATATCGTAGCTGAAAAGACAGGCCGCGATCCGCTCGAAGCTTTCACAGAAGCTTTGAACAATATTATGCCCGTACTTGAAGTTAAAGCAAGAAGAGTTGGTGGTTCAACATACCAGGTTCCGCTCGAAGTAAGCCCTGCAAGAAGACAGACACTCGGTCTTCGCTGGCTCGTTTCTTACGCTCGTAAACGTGGCGAAAGAACAATGAAACAGAGACTCGCAGGCGAAATTATGGACGCACTCAATAACACAGGTGCATCTGTTAAGAAGAAAGAAGATACTCATAGAATGGCAGAAGCTAATAAAGCGTTCTCCCACTATAGATGGTAGTAGAGGAAGGTTGTAAAGTTGAGTAATCAGACACTGAAAGATACCAGAAACATTGGTATTATGGCGCATATCGATGCCGGCAAGACAACTACTTCCGAAAGAATTTTGTTCTACTCCGGTAAGATCCATAAAGTAATGGAAACTCACGAAGGCGGAGCACAGATGGACTGGATGGCTCAGGAACAGGAAAGAGGTATCACAATTACTTCTGCTGCAACAACATGTTCCTGGAAAGGTAAGACAATAAACCTTATCGACACACCGGGCCACGTAGACTTCACAGTTGAAGTTGAACGTTCACTTCGTGTACTTGATGGTGCTGTAGCGGTATTTTGCGCAAAAGGTGGCGTTGAGCCGCAGTCCGAAACAGTCTGGAGACAGGCTGACAAGTACGGTGTACCGAGGATTGCATATGTCAACAAGATGGATATACTCGGCGCCGACTTCTATAATGTAGTATCAATGATCAATACACGTCTCGGAGCCAATCCGGTTCCGATTCAGCTTCCCATCGGAAAGGAAGCTGACTTTGTGGGACTTATCGATCTTATCACGATGAAAGCCGAAATCTACAAAGGTGACGGAACAGACATCGAAACAATCGATATTCCCGAAGATATGCTTGATGATGCAGAAATGTATCGTGAGCAGATGCTCGAAGCTATTTCAGACTATGATGAAACAATCATGGAAAAATTCCTTGAAGGTGAAGAAATTACAGAAGCTGAAATCAAGACAGCTCTCCGTAAAGCATGCATCGCTACCGATATTATCCCGGTAGTATGCGGTTCATCCTTCAAGAATAAAGGCGTTCAGAGAGTTCTCGACGCAGTTGTTGACTTCCTCCCGTCTCCGCTTGATGTTCCCGCTGTTAAAGGAACAGATGTTGCTACAGGTGAAGAAGTTGAAAGACTGTCAGACGACAACGAACCGTTTGCTGCACTTGCATTCAAGATCATGACAGACCCGTTTGTAGGTAAACTTGCGTTTACAAGAATTTACTCAGGTGTCCTCAGAAGCGGCGATCATATTTACAATGCTACAAAAGGCAAAAAGGAAAGAGTCGGAAGAATCCTCAGAATGCATGCAAATGACAGAACTGACCTTGAAGAAGCAAGGGCAGGGGACATCATTGCACTCGTAGGTCTTAAATTCGTGTCAACAGGGGACACTATCTGTGATGAAAAACATCCGGTACACCTTGAAAGCATGGAATTTATGGAACCGGTTATCTCAGTTGCACTTGAGCCGAAAACAAAGGCAGGTCAGGACAAGATGATCCAGGCTCTCCTCAAGCTTTCGGAAGAAGATCCGACATTCAAGTTCAAGACTGATGAAGAAACAGGACAGACTATCATTTCAGGTATGGGTGAACTCCACCTTGAAATCATGGTAGACCGTATGCTCCGTGAATTCAAAGTCGAAGCGAATGTAGGCAGACCTCAGGTTGCTTACAAAGAAACAATCACACAGGCTTACACTGTTAACCATAAGTACTCCAAACAGTCAGGCGGTAAAGGTCAGTATGCACATGTTGTTATGCAGATCGAACCGAATGAAAGCGGTAAAGGATACGAATTTGAAAGCAAGGTTGTGGGCGGTGCTATTCCGAAAGAATACATCGAACCGGTTAACCAGGGTATCCAGGGTGCTATGGAATCAGGCGTAATTGCAGGATATGAAATGCTTGATGTCAAAGTAACACTTCTTGACGGCTCATATCACGAAGTAGACTCTTCAGAAATGGCTTTCAAGATCTGTGCATCTCTCGCATTCAAAGAAGCTGCCGCTAAGGCTGCTCCGAAGCTCATCGAACCGATCTTCAAGATCGAAGTAGTTGTTCCGGAAGAATATATGGGAGACATTATCGGCGATATTTCTTCAAGAAGAGGAAGAATCGAAGGTACAGACATCAAAAACGGCGTAGCGACAGTAAGAGGATTTGTTCCCCTTGCGGAAACATTCCAGTATACTACAACACTCCGTTCAAAAACACAGGGTCGCGGAACCCACACACTCCAGTTCTCACATTATGAACAGGTTCCGCAGGCAATGATCGACAAGATCAAGAATTAATAATTTCATTCAGGAGATATAAACTAAAATGGCAAAACAAAGATTTGAAAGAACGAAACCGCATGTAAACATCGGAACAATCGGCCACGTAGACCACGGTAAAACAACACTTACAGCTGCAATCACAAGAGTACTTCACGAAAGACTCGGCACAGGTGAATTCGTAGCATTCGAAAACATCGACAAAGCGCCGGAAGAAAGAGAAAGAGGTATCACAATCTCAACAGCGCACGTAGAATACGAAACAAACAAACGTCACTACGCACACGTAGACTGCCCGGGCCACGCTGACTATGTTAAAAACATGATCACAGGCGCAGCACAGATGGACGGCGCAATCCTCGTAGTAGCATCAACAGACGGCCCGATGCCGCAGACAAGAGAACACATCCTTCTCGCACGTCAGGTAAACGTACCGTATATCGTAGTATTCCTTAACAAAGCAGACATGGTAGATGACGAAGAACTCATGGAACTCGTAGAAATGGAAGTAAGAGAACTTCTTGATTCATATGAATTCCCGGGCGATGACACACCGATCATCCGTGGTTCAGCACTCAAAGCACTTGAAGATCCGACAAGCGAATGGGGCGACAAGATCCTTGAACTCATGGAAGCAGTAGACACATACATTCCGGAACCGGAAAGAGATACAGATAAACCGTTCCTTATGCCGGTAGAAGACGTATTCTCAATCACAGGCCGTGGAACAGTAGCAACAGGCAGAATCGAAAGAGGCGTAATCAACACAGGTGAAGAAGTAGAAATCGTAGGAATCAGAGAAGAAACAAGAAAATCTGTAGTAACAGGTGTAGAAATGTTCAGAAAGATCCTTGACTACGGTGAAACAGGCGACAACATCGGCGCACTTCTTCGTGGTGTAGACAGAAAAGAAATCGAAAGAGGCCAGGTACTTGCAAAACCGGGTTCAATCAAACCGCACACAAAATTCAAAGCAGAAGTATACGTTCTTACAAAAGAAGAAGGTGGCAGACACACACCGTTCTTTAACGGATACAGACCGCAGTTCTACTTCAGAACAACAGACGTAACAGGCGTAATCGAACTTCCGGAAGGAACAGAAATGGTAATGCCCGGTGACAACATCACAATGACAATCGAACTTATCACACCGATCGCAATCGAAGAAAACCTTCGTTTCGCAATTCGTGAAGGTGGCAGAACAGTAGGTTCAGGCGTAGTTACAGAAGTAATCGAATAATTATTTTCATAAAAGAGAGGCTTTGCCTCTCTTTTTTTATTTATTTATAAGTATTTGTTTATTCGATTTGAAAAATAAGGCTGTAAAGTATTATCTGTTCGTATTAAAGAGACAAAAATATAAATTACGCTTTTAAACCATTGTGCTAATTACATTGAGTGATATAATGAAAGAGCAAATGTATTATGATTATGGAGGTTTATCAATGACAACATTAACTGCAAAAGAAAATTATTTGATGATGATCAGAGGTGAGTTGCCGGAATTCGTACCTGCAGCTGCATATTTCCCGCACAGAATCGGTGTTGAAGAAGAACTTCTCACTCCGCAGAGTGCTCCGCTTGGCACTGTAGTTACATCATTTGGCGTTGAATATACAGGTTCAAAGGATATGAACATGGGTGCTATGCCGACACCGGGTAAAATTATTCTTCCGGATATTACAAACTGGGATAAATACATCAAACGTCCCGACACATCAGACCGTAACTGGGAAATGTATTATAAAGCTCAGGAAGAAAAATGGGACAGAGAAAACAAACTTCTCTATGTAGGTGGCGGTGACTACTTCCTTACAGCAGTTTCGTTCATGGGATATGAAGATACAATGCTTGCTATGTATGAAGAGCCGGATGCATTTAAAGAGATGCTTGAATATGTATCTGACTTCTATCTCGAAGTACTTAAAAAACAGATTTATTATTGCAAACCGGATGCTCTTGGCCTTATGGATGATGACAGTGCTTATCATGCACCGTTCTTCTCACTTGAAATGTACCGTGAATTCTTCAAACCGCTTCAGCAGAAACATATTGATATCGCTCATGAAAACGGAATGTATGTAGAACGTCATGACTGCGGTAAATGTGAACTCTTTGTTCCTGACTGGGTAGAACAGGGCGTTAAAGCATGGAACCCGGCACAGCCGATGAATGACCTTAAAGGTATTCATGAAAAATATGTAGGAAAACTTGCTATCTGTGGCGGATGGGACAGCCAGGGTGTTCTCGGAAGCGAAAAAGTTGATATCAAAGTTCTTAAAGATGCGCTTGTTGAATATGTAGACACACTCGCTCCGGGCGGAAGCTTCGGTTTCTCAGTAGGTATCTCAGGTAAATCAGAAGCTGCTGAAGAAAGAAGACAGATC
>SVCP01000001.1 GCA_015058295.1 Anaerofustis stercorihominis | reverse complement strand
TGATTCCGTTACTTCAATAATCGGCTCTGATTTCGTTTCTTCGAGCACTTCCGCACGTTCCTCATCTGTACTCACTTCTTCACTGACCTCAGTATTATTTTTACTTACGGAAAAAGAAGTATTTCCCTTCACCTCACTTTTCTTTTGGACCGCACTTGATTTCTTTTCCTCAGAGTCCGTTTTGGGGTTCTCAACGTTATCAACAGCTATGTCAACAACTTCTTTCTCAGCCTCGGAAATCTCACTACCGGAAAAAGAAGTATCCTCACTCTCCGTAACAACTTTCTCTTTTTCAGGCAGTACAGCATCTTCCCCTTTCACTCCGCAACCACCGAGTAACAACAACATAAGCATGATCAAAAATATCTTTTTCATAGACATCTCCTTTTTGCCATATTATAAAAAAATCCCTTACTTATCACAAATGTATAGAGATAGTGAGGTAATCTTCTTTTCCGGTAGTATTTATTTTTCGGTAAGTCAAAAGGGGTGAGGTATGGAGAGGGGGAAATGAAAATCCCCGTATTCAAGGCAAAAGTGCAGACTTATCCCTTGTGAGAGCCTGCGGTCATCTCTCACGGTCGCGGTTTCGGCGACGATAATAGTCGAGTGCGTGAACAAGCGTATCTTCGATCTGTTGCATGGTGGCATTTGGCGCGAAATACTTTTTTATCCTCTGCATGGGCACCTTGGCAAACTGCTTCTGATTGGGCTTTTCCTCGCGGATCACGGTTTCCATGACCTCACGGGTAAGCGTTCCGTCTTTGGAAAACTCCCTCAGTTTTGCCGCCTGCTTTTGCGAAGGGGTTGCAAGCTCACACTCCATGACATCGAGAAGAACTTCCTGATCCTTTTCCGTCAGGTACGATAATTCAACGGCGGGGCGGAGCGCGATCTGCCCTTCGTCAACCATGTCGAGGATTTGAGGGATAAGCTCAGTCAGGCGAATATATTTTCTTATCTGTTCATGACTTTCACCGGATTTTTCGGCAAGTAATTCGCGAGATGTCTTTCCATCAAAATTATGCAACACTGTTGCAGAATTTTTAGATGGTCTACCGGCTTGTCTACGTACTGCATCATACTTCATTTTATAAGCAAAAGCTTTCTCCGAAGGCAGTACACTCTCCCTCTGCAGGTTCGCATCCACCATGGCAACTATCGCTTCATCGTCAGTCATATCTTTAATGATGCAGGGAATCTCACTCAGCCCCGCAAGCTCGCTTGCCATTTTTCTTCGATGCCCCGAAATCATTTCATATCCGCCACCGGGCTTTTCCCTGACAAGAACGGGATTTATAACCCCATACCTTGCAATACTTTCCGCCATTTCATGCATCTTCTCGTCATTTTTCACCTTAAACGGATGATTGAGAAAGTCACTGATCTCTTTCAGAGGAATATTCCTGACCGTTGCAAGTTTCTGCTCATCTCGCTCCGCCTGCGTTGTGAACATATCATCGACCGAGCTCAGAAGACCTGACACGCTGTTTTTCGCCAATATCACACACCTCCTTTACGAGTTCTCCGTAAGCTTTCGCCGCCCTGCCATTCGGATCATGCAGGAAAATGCTCTTATCAGCTGTACTTATCTCTGCAAGGCGGACAGTGTACGGGATGAGGGTATGAAGTACAGGCAGAGATTTTCCGAAGTTTTCCCTTACGGATGCAATAATGTCACGTCGGAAGTTTGTTTCATTGGTCATTGTCATAAACACCCCTCCAACTTCAAGCTTGGGATTGATCTGCCGCTTTATATTCCGTATCGTACCGATCAGAGCCGTCATATCCTCTGCAGCAAGATAATCCGCCTGCACAGGGATCAGCACATAGTCAGCCGCAGACAAAGCATTGACTACGAGCATTCCGAGGGACGGACAGCAGTCGAGTATCACGTAATCATACTTGTCCTTCACGTTGTTCAGATATTCCCGAAGCACTGTCTCCCTGCTCATGACGTTTACAAGCGCCACCTCCACATCCGCAAGCCGCCCGTTAGCGGAAATAAAGTCAAAACCTTCGTGGTATGAAAGTATCTCAGGATGCTCACTCCGTTCAATGCCACTCACAGCATCATCCAAGCCGTTACAAATGGTATATTCAAGCTCCCGCGGCTTCCGCATCCCAAGCATCTTGGTCAGATCTCCCTGAGGGTCTACATCTACAAGAAGAACCTTCTTCCCCTCCCGTGCAAGCCCTGCACCGATGCAGAAGACGGAAGTGCTCTTGCCTACGCCGCCTTTCTGGTTGGCGACGGCGATTACTTTTGTCATAACTTTCCCCCTCTCTCAAAACCTTCTTACAGGTGCCGTAAACACCTTCAAGATCACATCATCAATATGATCCGTGTACTTTCCTTCACGATGAAGCTCATTTTTCAGTTCCACAAGACTGTAGAGAATAGTGCTGAGCTCCGCTTCCGTGAGATAGAATCTGAGTCTGTTTTTCTTCATGTTGCCTCCTTGGGTTAATTTTATATAAAGTGAAGAAGTCCGAATGTATAACTATTCACCTTATGTCGTTTTCAGAGTTGACCGGACCGGTCGTTTATGATATTGTGATACAGGCTTGTCCGTACATTATTTTTCCGGACAGAACATCCGGACCGGACATATGCCAATTTCAGATATGTATCAGGTTCATTAATTTATCCAAATAGCCGGTTTCTCCTGTTATTTTTAAGCATCTGCACTGTCGGTACAGCCGCAAACTTTCTTTTATTATTTTCTCTGATGTTTTCCCGCTTGGCCGGGATCTATAAGTATTTTTTTTAATTCGGGCACTGCGCCGACTGGTATTTCCTGCTGTAAAAACAGGATCATTACAGAAAAAAACAGTACTGTTATAAACATATATAAATAGCTATTTCTTTTCATAATACCTCCCTATATTATAGATATATTTATGTATAATGATATGTATAATGAAATATGCATTGTAAATACAAGGTATATGAACACTGTCAAATTTCTGCATCATGTTGAAAAAAACACAATGTCGATGTAAAATTATAAAAAAATAAAAGGTTTATTTTAACGGAGTGCAAATATAATATATGAAAATAATTTTAGCATCAAAGTCCCCAAGAAGAACAGAGTTAGTCAGATTATTGACTGATGAAGTTATTATACGTCCCACAGATGCGGAAGAGTCATTCGATGACGAACTTGACATTTACGAAAATGTAATGAACACAGCTTACGCAAAAGCGGCCGCTGCAGTCAGATTTGACGACGATACTAAAAATATCATCATCGGAGTTGACACGATTGTTGTCTGTGGTGGAGAAGTTTTCGGAAAGCCGTCAGACAAAGACGATGCAAGAAGGATGATTCGGGCACTCTCCGGAATTTCACATAAAGTGATCAGCGGAGTATGCCTTATCAAAAACGGAAAAGTGGTCAGATTCTATGATGAAACTATTGTAACTTTTGATGAAATGACTGATGAAGAAATTGAAGAATATATTTCCACAGATGAACCGTACGACAAAGCAGGCGCATATGCCGTTCAGGGACTCGCAGGAAAATACATCAGTTCTCTTAACGGTTGCTATTACAACGTTGTCGGTTTCCCCGTAAACAAAATATACAAGGAATTAAAAAAATTAAACATATGAGGTAAAAACATGAAGACGGATACCGCTATTTTAAAAATGATCATAAGACAGATGGATGTAAGAGGGATAGATTCTCTCAGCGATGCACAGCTTCTTGCACTTATCCTGAAAAAGGGAGATGCTGTAAAAGATGTGCTGACACTTGCCGACGGTATCCTCAATCGTTTTTCCCTTCAGGAACTGACTACAATGCCCCGAAAACACATTATGGAAAAGATAAGGGGAATAAATGAGGAATCTCTGGCTTCGCTCAGTGCCTGTTGCGAGCTCTACAACAGAATAAATGAGAACAACGCTTCATCCAGTTTCCTTCTTACTGCGGAAGATGTATACAAGATGATGAGAAATGAAATGATTCACTACAAAAAAGAATATTTCAGGACCATTTCCGTAAACAGTAAATTTGAAGTCATCGGAATCGATGATATAAGCATAGGTTCCATAGATTCTGCAAATGCACATCCAAGGGAAGTATTCAGAAACGCTATCGCTCACGGTGCATACGGTATTTTTCTTGTACACAATCACCCCAGCAACAATCCCACGCCAAGCAGCAATGATCATTACGCAACGGAAAGGATACGTGAAAGCGGATCGATAATAGGCATAGAATTAATAGACCATGTAATAATTGCCGCTCAGGGATATTATTCATTTAATACGGGTAAATGTGTTATTATAAATGCAGATACCTCTGAAGTTGATAAAAAATATTTAAAAAATGTAAATAATGTGGTATAATACCTTGTAATGAGAGGTGTGTATTATGAAATTGACCGAGTCCGTAGAAAACTATCTTGAAACTATATTTACTTTATCTAAAACCGGGCCTGTAAGAAGCATAGATGTTGCTAATGCACTGAATTACTCAAAACCGAGTGTAAGCAGGGCCGTCAGTAACCTGAGGAATGCAGGGTATGTGATGATGCACTCTGACGGAGAACTCGAACTCACTGAAGCAGGTCTTGACCGTGCACTGTTTGTAGCACACAGACATGAAGTTCTGACACAATTTCTGACAGATGTACTGAATGTCGATGATGAAACTGCCGAAAAAGATGCCTGCAGAATAGAGCACATAATAAGTGAGGAAACCGCAGGAAAGATCGAAGAGTTTCTTGGTAAATACAACAAACAAGACTGACAGAATCGTCCATTTCAAAAAGGCGAATATCGGAAACGATACTCGCCTTTTGCATTTTTATCATAATGTAACTTAAATGCACGGATGCGGGCAGTCTGCGCATTCGAAAACATCTTTTTGCGGAACGCACATGATCCCGTTTTTACCTGAAAGGAATACAGGTTTTTCTTCGCCTTTCTGAGGAACGATCTGAGAAAGATCGCAATCAAGATTAAGCCTTCCGAGGTGTGCAGAAACGAGCTTCCATCCATCTTCTGTCATGATTGATACAGGAATCTTAACGCCTACCTGAGCGATTGCGTTTGGCTGAACGTATTCTCTTACCCATTTTGATGCACAAGCCCAGATAACATCTGCGTCCTGCATCATTACTTTAGCTGTTTCTTCGGAAATTCCTGTTGAACAAAGACCGAAACGGTAAATATTTACACCGTGGATCTTTTCAAGTTCTGCAAAATCCTTATGAAGAATATTATCATCCGCAGCAATGGACACAGCAATATTTTTATATCCGAGTTCGATAGCAGCCTTGACTCCTTCGAGCTGATCTATATTTGCAAAATGCTCAAAAACAGGAACGATACCTTCGTTCTTTGCTGTTTCGTTGAGTTCTGCTGACGGTGAAGAATAGAACAGACCCGTCATTCTCTTTACAGCACCCTGTGTCCCCGGTGCGTTTGTTGTGATGATTGTACCGAGATTATTTGAGACGATAACAGCAGCATCAACTACGCCATCTTCAAATGCAGAGAAAATAGTTTCACTTGCACCGAAAAGCACGTTTGCTTCGCAGGAGTTGAGCGGACGGGATGTATCGAAGTATCCGCCTTTGATAACTACTTCATTGATAAGTTCACACATAGTTTCTGACTGAACTTTATCAGCACCTTCATTTTTGACTTTAACAAGCATTTCTGTTGCAACATCTCCGCCGACTTCTTTGAGAAGCTGATACATAAGCGGGCAGTATTTAATGGGGATCGGTGTGGCAATAAGCGCCTTCGCTTCGCCCTGGGCATCATATCCGATAAGGATATAGCTTCCGAACATTCTTGTGATATGTACCGGATGTTCTTCATAATATTTCAGAAGACCGTCAAGAGCTATTCCCGCAGCATTTTCTTCTTCGCCTGCAATGATAAGTTTAAGAGTATAGTTTTCCACGCTCAGATAAAGAACAGCAAATTGATCACTGAGAGTGCTCTTGCATACTGCGAATGCATCCATAACATAATCTGCGATCTTTTCCGGCTCATACTGCAACGCCTTGAGTTCATCAATATTTGCAACATCGTTTCCGAAGAACTTTTCAACGGGGATCTCCTTAAGAGCTACCGTTATCTCCTGAACAGCACCGACAGAAGTCGCATAGCGCTTCATAGAATATTCTCTTGTGCAGATTTCTTCTATTAATGTACCCTCATTGTACAAATGGGTTATTTTTTCCAATGACATATTTTCTAAAACAAACATAACAAACCTCCCTGTCGTTATACTTATATTATATTTGTACTTACTCATAAAGTCAAGTAAACGGGAAGTATTGCAAATGCGAAAAAAATGTGATAGAATGCATTATCAATAAACGGAGGCAAAATGCCTGTTATGGACAATAATTTATTTATGATATTTGTTGCGGTAACCGTTGTCGGATTTGTGCTTCTCATCGGTTCCGTACTCGTATTTATTAAAAATTTCAAAAAAGCAACGGCGGAAGATTACGGCATAGACGAACCGGAAGATATTATGTATGTAAACGAAAAAGATATCGCCGGCCCTCTTGTTCCGAAGAGTATTACTCCTGTGGGAATATGTGCGTTTATTCCGTTTTTCGGGATCGCGTGTATCTGTGCCCATAAAGTAGGACTCGACACGCTGCCGACTGTTCTTATCGGCATAATGATAGGAATTGCGGCGCTCATTTCGGGAAGTATCCTCGTATACGTGGTGAGACTGAAACACGATCCGTCGGCCGTATTCGTTCCGAACACGGCGGGGGCCATAGGAAAAGTAATCAGTGACATACCTGCAGCCCAGAACGGAAGAGGGCTCATAAGAGTGTATACAAACAATCAGATCGTACAGTTCGAAGCCATCAGCGTTGACGAAGTAACCCTCACAAAAGGAACTCCCATAAAAGTTCTCAGGGCAGATACGGACAAGGTTGCCGTTGTTGAAAGAATAATACAGAAATAACAAATACCCCGTTAATTTTTTAACGGGGTATGTTTTTTATGCCGGAATTCGGGATAATATATTCCCTGCGATACTCTTTTGATCGTCCGTTATATCAAAGCTGAATTCTATTGTTACAAGTCCATAATCATAACACAGAAGATACGTGCTTTTCCCCGTAACCTTATATGCTTCATCAGCATTCCACAATTGCGCATCGTCGGGCATATAACGTGAATCATCAAAAAGATCTTCCTTAAACGGTTCATACAAAGAATCCATTTTCGGAATAATAACCGTATATTCCAGATAAGGCATGCTTCTGTGTCCGTCAACATCAGTTCTCGGTGTCTGGGAAATGTAATATCTGCCGGCAAACAAATTTTCATATGTATATATTCTGTCCGAATACACACTCACATCATACTCTCCGAGGTCTGTAAGCTCAAGCGGCAGTTCATCATTGTAATAAAACAATGTCTTGCCGTCATGTTCATATCTGACAACCCTCGAACTGACGGAGTCAAAGCCAATCAATATATCAGGCAAAACAGAATACATTACTATACTCGAAACAATGTTCCACACAACAACCACAGTAAGTGTAATTCCTATGGACAATTCTTTGTCGGCCTTCTTTTTACGCATAAATCTGTTAATACTTACAATTATTACCAATGCGCCTATAAGACCTGTGTAATATGATATGTGACTTATGATCTGCTCATAGTTACCGAAAGAAATATCTCTTGCAAAGTCATATAATCCAAGGGCAATAATCAATATCATCAACCACATCAGGCACCCGGAAAAGCTTTTCGTAGGAACAAATTCATCTCTTTGAGCAGCTCTCTTAGCTCTGGAATACCACAGAATGTATGCTCCGAGCTCAACAACCACATCAACAAGCAATATTACGAACAATACAAACAGCTCCAACATTGTTTTATTGAGAAGTATCTTTGTCGGCTCCGAAAATATTTTTGCTATATTGGTCCACAGAAACAATACACTTACAATAAGGCAAAAAACAAACACGGGTACTACTTTGTTCATACTTTTTCTTATACAATCGACCTGCATCACCGCATCTGTTTCCAACGGAAATGCATCTTCCGATTCGTTGCAGTAAAACTCGAGGTAAGATCCCGATGTTATATGTTTCCAGCCCTGATGCTCTGCAAGAAATATAAATTCCTGCAATTCTTCGGGATTCACCGTATCAAAAGTCGACGATACCGGGTGATACGATACTGCAAATTTCACTTTTTTCGGTTCGCACCTGCGAAATTCCCATATACTGTTACGCCAGGAATTTTCCAGCATCCAGCCTTTAAGTGCCATTTTTTCAAGAAATTTCTCCATACCCGTATAGTCATAATACAAAAACAGCTTATATACTCTTTTCTTATCTTTCATACAGCTTCTCCTTTCAGAATTTATCAAAATCCTCCACCTGTGCACACAGCCTGCGATATTCTTTTAAAAGTAACTCCTCTCCTTTTTCCGTAAGGATATAGCTTCTGCGGCGGCCTTCCACTTTCGTTTCACGGATTATGCCTTCGGCATAAAACTGCTCGAGCAAATTATAAAGTGTTCCCGAACCTACTCTTACACGACCGTCTGTCATTGCAGGAATACGGTCAAGTATATCAAGTCCGTAACATTCATTTCTCAGGCACAGAAGTATGTAATACATCTGCTCTGTCAGTGTCTTGAATTTTTCCCGGGGCATTTTCTTCTCCATTCTCGAATATCGATAATATCTGCTTTTATTATATTCTCGAATATCGAGAATGTCAATGTTTTTGCAATAAAAAAAATACCGCCGTAATATTTTCAGCGATATTTTTACATATTTTTACTCAAACGGTTCCATATCGTATGTTTCTCTTATCATATCTATTGCTTTTGAATATATCCACGCAATGTACGGGATGAAGACAATAAGCGACCAGTCGAGATTGGTAAACAGAATAAAGTCATATACAGCATGCAGAAGCGTCGGAGCAAACCATATGAGGAATCTGCCGACGGGGCCGCCTCTTCCGGATTTTACAAGTCCCATAAAATATCCCATAGATATCGCAAAAACCGCGTGCGCAGGAACTGCCGTTACGGCTCTCACAATACCTGTACTTGTTCCGAACTGCAATACATACATTACATTTTCAACCGTTGCAAACCCGAGAGACACATACACGCAGTATATTATCCCGTCATACACCTCGTCAAAAGACGTTGCTCTTTTCAGGGCAATTTTTGCCATGAACAACTTCACGCCTTCTTCAATAAGTGCAACACCGATAAACGCATACATAAACACCTGAAAATATGTATATGTGGGAAGATATACCATACTCTCAAGTATTATTGCAGGTATTACAGACAACATTCCCATAATAAACAGCTTGACGAGAAGACCCGTAGGTTCTTTCTCATTCATATCATGCTGTTTTATTACCATCAGTAATATGAACGTCGGCAGTACCGCAATAAGCAGATCTTCCACAAGTGTCATGTTCATACTCATTATTCTCCGGTATCTTCTTTAACCTTGAAGTTATTGATCGTACCGTCTTTTTTCATTCTGTTAAGAATCACTGTTTCTCTGATCCACTGGTTGTCAACGAAATATTCTCCCTTTTCTTCTCTGTAGTTCAGGCCGTACGGATTTGTGAAGAGAGCTTCACCATAAAGCCCCATCGGAGCTACGGCTTCTGTGAAAGTATCATCCGTAAGGCTCATATTGAACTGAAGCGCATCTTCTGTTGCACGTTTGAAATAGATATTCTGAACAGCCTTGTCATCGTGTTCCGTATTGTAGCGGTAAACCATGAGCATCTTCACTGCTTCAACGATCTTGTCATTAAGTCCTGCATCAAAAATGAGGATCTTTTCTCTGAGAGCGTCGAGGGATTCAACGATTCGATAGTACTTTCCTTCTTCGTACATTCCTTCAAACGGCTCTGTATTTCCGTCTCTTTTTCCCGCATAAAGATATATAACAAGACCCTGATCAACATCTTTATAATAGAATGAATACTCAACCTGGGCAACTTCGTAGCAGTGTTCGCAGGAGCAGTCAAAGAATTCGCCGTCAATTATTGCTTTTTTAAGTGTCGGCTCCTCCTGTGCGATGAGTTCATCTATTTTTGTTGTTCTGCTGCTCTTGTTGCAGTGCGGGCAGCCGTAGTATATGCTTTCGTATTTCATAATTATCTCTCCATAAATATTTTCTCAATATATATTAACATATATTCCGTACAAATCAAATACATTTCTTGTTACGGAATCGAATTTTGTATGTAGCAGTCGAGGTTTGCCGTCATAATATATAGTGGAGTGCCGGTTACGGTACTTCCGGTTTAATATTCCCGGAAAAGTTGTTCCGACAGCGCCACAGATTTCCGTACAAAGCTTACAGGGTGTGAAAAGTAAGTACTGCACAAATCGAAAAACCCCGTTCTTCATATAAAGAATGGGGTTTTTATTATAATTTCATCATCGGTTTCATTATCTGCAATTCACATTTTTCAGTTGCCATAGTTTACATGATACACCCTTGATTAATTCATTCCGAAATGATATAGTTTATTTATAATACTATGTGAAGAACGGTCATAGTAGAGAGACAATATATGTCTCAGCGTCTAGTGCTCGACGCGTGCATGGTTCTTTCACATATTATATGAACAGGAAATGATGTTAAGAGGAATGCTATGACATTTGAAGATAAAGATAAAATAGACGCATTTGACGAAATTGCCAAACGATATTTTGAAAAAAATTTCGGCACAATGTCAAAGACTGATTTTGAAACGTTGCTGTTTCACATATATATTGAAAATTTACTTAAAAATAGCGAAAATTTCGATGATTATACAATTTCAAAGGAACTTGGAATAACACAAAGTAAGGTTCGCACATTAAAAGTCCGTAAAGAATTACAATATCCAAGAGAAGGTTTCGAATGGAAGGAAGCATTTGTTCAGTATATCGAAAATGCACATTACGATGAACAGACACGCAGAGTCTCGGTAATTATTCCTGACATAAATGTACATACAGAACTCAGATATTTTATGGAATGTAACGGATTATTTGATGATTATTCTCTGAATCCTAAACTTCTCAGATGTCATGTCAGCTTTTTCATTGATCTGATCGAAATACTCGAAGACGGTAATCTTGAATTAGAAGATGGTGCAGAAAATAAACTATTAGAAATAAAGAATGAATGTACCGAGAGAAAAATAAAAGATGTCATAGACAAGTTTCAAAATGGTTTGTCGACCACAAAAGATTTGATAGATATTATTGTATCAGTTGGTTCAGGAGATATTATCAAAGGTGTATTGTCAATTATTCGTTTTGGAAATGGCTTTGCAAAAGGTATTTCTTCAGGATTGACAAAACTTATAAATTGATTTTCACCCCGGGGAGGTGTACTCCCCGAGGTATTTTTTAATTCTGTTTCGCAAGTTCTATAGCTTTTTCAAGCTGGTGGTCTGTTCCGTCTGTGCCGTATTCTACTTCATAATCGGGTGTGATGCCGATGCCGTGGACGTGTGCTCCCGACGGAAGCATATATTCCTCGCAGACATACTTGAGAGTTGCTCCGTCAATAAAGTCCACCGGCTGCTGAACGACGCCTTTTCCGTAGCTCTGTTTTCCTACAATTATGGCATTTCCCGTATCGGAAAGAGCTCCTGAGAGAACTTCGCTTGCGGAAGCACTTTCTTCGTTGATAAGAACGATAACTTCCACATCAAGACGGCCTTTGTCGGAATAATGATCTTCCCTGTTGCCGTTGTTGTCTTCCGTATAGATTATGAGGGACTCCGGCATAAGAAGATCTGCGATGTTCAGCGCACAGTACAGATATCCTCCCGGATTTGAACGAAGGTCGATGATAAGTGTCTTCATCCCATCATCAAGAAGCTTTTCTGCATACTTCTCAAAATCTTCATCACATCCCGATGAGAACTGATCTATCTTTATATATCCGATATTATCTTCAAGCATCTTGTATGAAACATCGTGGTATTCTATGTGCTCACGGGTTACATCAAGGTATATTATCTCATTATATCCTTCACGCATGATACCGATTTTTACGGTAGTGCCTTTTTCGCCACGGATATATGTTACCGCCTTGTCTATGCCTGCACCGATAAGGCTTACATCGTCTGCGCTGACGATAATATCTCCGTTTTTCATTCCTGCTTTTTCCGCAGGAGAGTCGTTGAATACATTTACAACAAACGTATTCATTTCTTCAGTATTTCTTATCTGAACTCCGATGCCGTCAAATTCTCCGGACTGGCTTTCTTCATATTCCTTTGCTTCTTCCGGATTCATGTAGGAAGTATATATATCCTCAAGCCCATACACAAAGCCTTTTACCGCATTGTCCCACATTGCTTCGCTGTCCACTTCCCAGAGATATTTTTCCTTCAGAAGTCTTTCGATCTCGATCATTTTCAGAATACTCATATTTGCGGCTTCATCTTCGCCCATCAGCATTCCGCTTCCTATGCCCATTCCCGCAAAAAAGCTTATTCCGATAAGGGCAACAACAATAACCACAGTAAGTACGGTCTTTCTTTTTCTTCTTTTCTCCTGCGCGATATATTTATCCGCATCAAAGTTGTTTACATTATTATAATTATCCATAATTCCCCCTGTCAGAATATTATAACATATAAAAAAAATTTAACTATACCTAATCAGAAATATATTCTGTTTTTGTTGACATTAATTATATGCAGTCGTAAAATATAAATGACATATGTCAATAATTAATTTAAGGCAGGAATCATATATTATGACAAATCAGGAAAAAGCAGTAAATATGTATCAGAATGGCTACAGCTGCGCACAGGCAGTTATGGGAAGTCTCTGCGAACAGCTCGGAATGAAATTTGACGAAGGCGTGAAGATCGCTTCTCCTTACTGCGGAGGAATCGCAGGTACAAAAGACATCTGCGGCGCAGTAAATGCGGCAATCCTTCTCATTTCACTCAAACACGGTTATTCTGATGCAGGAAATGACGAAGCAAAGAAAGCACAGAATGAAATCGTAAAAAAATTCCTTGAATATTTCAAAGAACAGAACGGATCAATCCACTGCAGAGATATTTTCACATGCGATGAAGACAAAAAAACAAAATGCCCTGCAGCAATCATGAGTGCTGTAAAATACATCGAAGAAAATATATTTTAACATACAAAACAGGAAGCATCATTATAAGCTTCCTGTTTATCTTTTGTTATCTCAATATTCATTCGTTACCGGTCTGAAAACATATTCTTTTTCACCGTCGACTTCAACACATTTTCCGTCAATGCCAAAAACTTCTTTTAAAATTCCGCTGTCAAGTATCTCATCAGCATTCCCCGAACCCGCTATTCTGCCATGATTTATGACGATAAGTTCATCGGAATATTTCATGGCGAGAGAAATATCGTGCAATACAGCGATTACGCACTTTCCTACTCCTTTCATTTTCTTCAGGCTGTTCATCACAACAAACTGAGAAACAACGTCAAGATAGGTTGTCGGTTCATCAAGAAGAACATAATCCGTCATCTGCGCATAAAGCATAGCAAGATATACCTTCTGCCTTTCTCCGCCGGAAAGTTCTGTAAGATTTTTCTTTGAATACTCTTCAGCCCCTGATGATATAAGCGCTTCTTCAACAATTCTTTTATCCTCATCGCTGAGCTTTCTTGAGATGTCAAGATACGGAAATCGTCCGTGGGAAACAAGTTCCCGGGCCCTGATGGATGGGGTATTTCTTGACTGAGGAAGGCTTGCGACGTTTTTCGCAAATTCTTTCCGTGAATATTCGCTGTAATTCTTCCCGTTGAGCGTTACTTCCCCGCTTTCACATTCCCTGAGATTACCGAGAAGTTTCAGAAGCGTAGTTTTTCCTGAACCATTGGGCCCGATCACAGAATAGATCCTGCCTTTTTCAAACTCATAGTTTATATTTTTAAGAACACTGACACCTTCATATGAGAAATTCACGTTTTTTAACTTAATCATACACCCTCGACTTTCTCTGCGTAAGAATAAGCATAATGAAAAACGGTCCGCCGACAAATGACATAATTATGCCCACAGGAATCTCGTATGGTGCAAATATTACCCTGCCCAGAAGGTCACAGACAGTTACAAGAATGCTTCCGATAAGTCCGCTTACAGGAATAAGTGTCCTGTGATTTTCCGTCACAAATCTCCTCGCAATATGCGGTCCCAACAGGCCGACAAATCCTAAAAGCCCTGCAAAGCTCACTGCGCTTCCGGCAAGAACACTTGCAAGTGTGAGCAAAATAAATCTTATTCTCTTAACGTTCATTCCAAGAGAAGCCGCACTTTCTTCACCGAGAGAAAGAATATCTATGTCTTTGCCCATTATTATTGCAATTACTATACCAATAAGTATGAATCTCCATGCAAGAGAAATATCAGACATACTAAGCCCCGAAAATCCTCCCACCATAAACGTATTTGCATTATAAAGACTATCGGGGAATATTGTCTTTACGGCGTTTATACCTGCGGAGAGAATGCTTGATATAGTGATTCCCACAAGCGTAATGCTCATACGACTTGAATTTGTCTTTATACTGATAAAATATATGAGCATACACGAACATAGTGCCCCACAAAATGCCGCAAGAGGAAGATATTCCACCATAAACGGAAACATCGCAACCACCAGACTCACCGCAAGCCCTGCACCGGAATTTACACCGATAATGTTGGGTGAAGCCATCGAATTGTTAAGCACAGCCTGGATGATGGCTCCCGAAACAGCGAGAGATGATCCTGCAAGGACAGAAGCCACAGCTCTGGGCATGCGCACATACAGTATTATTCTCAATGCCGGATCAGAAAAATCTCCGTCCCGGAATGCATTTGCAGCACTGATAATACTGGCATTTGTGGAACCAAACAATACAGACAATGCAAAGCTTCCTGCGAGCAGGAAAAATAAAAATATTATTATCTTCGCCGGATCAATCCGTGAAGACCTCCGGGTAAATAATTTTTGCAATATATTCATAGCTCATGTCCCACTTTTCATTTGGTTTGTAGTGAAAAAGTTCCTGTGGAAGTATATGTACTTTTCCTTCCTTTACGGCACTGAGTCCTTTCCACGCATCGGAAGAATATATATTATCTTCAACATACTCTTTTGCAACATTTTCATCGCCCATTGTTGTTATGAAAATATGATCCGGATCCTCCATAATGATCTTTTCTATGCTGAGTTCTTCCATAAGCGACGGCACAATATCCGCAATATTCGACAGATGCATCTCATCAAGAATAAGTCCTGCAAGATTATCATCCCTCTTTACCTTCATTCCCGTTGAATACGCTCTCAACAGAAGATAAGTTCCGTCATTTTCCGTCGGAATTGCCGACAGGATATTGTTGATCCGAGCTTCCGTTTCTGTTACATTTTCTTCGTACAGGTCACTTCTTCCGCTGACTGAAGTAAATTGTCTCATTATGTTTTTGTAATCGTCAAATGTATCTTCACGAAAATAACCATAAGGGATCTTCATGCTCCTGAGCATATCTTCCAGCTCTCTCTGAGGAGTCAGATCATACGAAAGAATGACATAATCAGGTTCAAGGGATATAAGCTTTTCCATATCTATGATCTTGGTTGAACCGATTATTTCCGGAGAATTCTCAAAAATCATTCCCCTTTCACTGCAATCATCAGTCACACCCACAAGCTCTCCTCCCGCAAGTGTCCAGCACCCGGAAAGAGAGGCGTAGCAGGATACAACCCTTGAATCTTCTGTAAGATATGCGGTATTTCCCGCAAAATCCGTAACGGTAATTCCTTCAGTGCCGTTTTTATTATCACCTTCACATGCGCCAAATGCAAACAACATTACTGCAGCAAGAATAAGGCACAATATTTTTTTCAATTATCATATCTCCTTACCCAATATTTCTTCCTTCCGTGAAAGAATGTCCTCACTGAGAACGGCTTTACCGATACTTTCAAAACCAAGCCTTTCGATGGTCATTCCGAAACGTTCTTTCTTAAGACCGTTTTCACGGAACCAGAGTATTGCTTTTTCGATAATCGGGAGGATATCTTCTTCGGATACATATCCGGAAAGCGCAGTTCCTTTGACGGTTCTTTTTCCCCAGCTGCCTCCGAGGAAAATCTTATATACAGCCTTTGTATTTTCTCTATCAAATGCATCAAACGTACATTTTTCAATGCATACTCCACAATCGATGCACTTATCCCTGTCAATGGTGAGCTTTCCATCTGTTATTTTTGCAGCCTTCATCGGACATGACGATTCAACAGCACATTTCTTACAGTTTTTGCACCTTTCAGCATCAAATACAGGAACCTTGTGTCCTTCGATACCGATATCGTTTATAGAAGGCTTTATGCAACTGTTGGGACATCCGCCAACCGAAATCTTCATCTTATGCGGCAATGTCACATTATTCATTCCCACATAAAATTCATCATGGATCATGGAAGCTATTTTATGCGTATCGATATTTCCGAAAACACAAGTCGATCCTTTACATGCCGTAACCGGGCGCACTTTTGCTCCTGTTCCGCCGAAAGAAAGTCCGTTATCCTCGGCAAGAGCAACTGCTTCTTTGATGTCCTCGTACCCGATTCCGGAAATCTCTATACACTGACGGCTTGTAGCCATAAGTTTTCCGTCACCGTATTTTTCCGCTATTTCTGACATTACCGCAAAATCTGTGGCTGAGAATACCGTACCTCTCGGAACTATCCTTCCGGAAAATGTATTTGTCTGCCTGTTAAGCAAAAATCCTTTCCCTTTTACTTCATTTATCATCTGTGTCGTAAGTTTCATAATATCCCCCTTGAAAGTTTAATGTAAGTACATAATATTATACTTATATACTCACACTCTTTCAAGGAGATTGATTTTCAGACACAATTATTTTATCTGTCTGTCAAAATGAATTCCGCTCCAATAGATATTTTCTCTGACTTTCGTTTCGGGAAGTAAATCCACATCTTTTAATGCCCACCTTTTGTATTCATGAAAGCCGACTCTGTCGATAATGTAACCGATGTGTTCTTTTCCTCCCGGAGCATTTTTATCGATATATTCTTTTACAAAATCATATCTTCCATATATCCCCTGCTGTTGCAGAAATTGAAAAATCTTCTCAGATGTCGCATGGCAGTTGCGACGGATACGGCTTTTATTCCTTTACTCATCTTAAAAGCAAGGTACTCATCAATTACCTTCGGAGTTATCTCATCCAGTGTGAGATACTCATCCGCCCACTTTATAAAAGCATTGACGTGCCGTATGTATGTCTTTTTACATTCTTCCGCAAGTCCCTTCGCCTCATTGTGCCTGAAAAACTCCTCTGCCGCATCTGTGATTTTGTGTTCTTCCGCTCTTAATTCGCCATAAATTTTTCTTCCTCTTGGCATAAAAATACCCCTCCGTACAGGATTTTTTTGTCTCAAAAATCACATACAGAGGGATACCTCAGTTTAAGACTTTTTTCGGAACGAAAAATGGCTTAAACAATAAAAAAATGGTGCGACGGATGGGCTGCAGCCCTTCGCCTCAAGGGCTCGGTCTGCAGCGCTCGTCGACGCTTCGCTTACACTCCTCACGCACTCGGCTAAAATCGATTATCAATCGATTTTTTACGCCTCGGACCCTCTCAGGCTTCGACTCCCATTTGCTTTTCTTATCTGTAATCACACCATAAAAGTATTTATTTTCGCAACAAAAAATGGTGCGACGGATGGGAGTCGAACCCACATGAAGCTTAAGCTCACAGGAATCTGAATCCTGCGCGTCTGCCAATTCCGCCACCATCGCAACATCTTTACGTATTATATAACAAAATCATTAAAAAGAGAATACCTTTTTTAATTTTTTTTCATTTAGTTTGCTATGTATCGGGAGCAGTTTGCAGCTCCCATGCTTTATTGCCTGAAATTAGTACTGTTTACGTTCGAAAGAATTACAGTCTGTACATTCTTTCTTTGTAGGATTTGTTTCGTGTGTGCCAACAACGATAGAATTGAGTGTACAATAATTTTCATTGTTTGCGTGATATGCGCACTGCTGTACTGTGCATCTGATAGCATCATTTTTCTGATTCTGCATTTTCATGCCTCCTTTAATGAATTCGAATATATTATGCACCGATTCCAGAAATATATAACACTTATTTTCTTTTTATCGCACAATATTATTTATGGGATATCTGACGATTTCACATTATAAATATATAAAAATATCCAAATAAAGCACATACAAATATTGACACGATACATTATCTGTTTTAAAATCAAAGTGAGTAATGCTCAAAAAAGGAGAATAAACAGGAGGTTCCCATGAAAAAAATTGCTATTTACGGCAAAGGCGGCATCGGCAAATCAACAGTCGTCTCAAATATGTCAGCGGCACTGGCATCAATGGGATATACGGTAATGCAGATCGGATGTGATCCGAAGGCAGATTCCACGAGAAATCTCACCGGCGGGGTAAAAATTCCCACAGTGCTGGAAACAATGCGCGATAATGGTGATGTAGCACTGGATGATATTGTTTTCAAAAGCAGTACAGGTGTATACTGCGTTGAATCCGGCGGCCCGATTCCGGGAGTAGGCTGTGCAGGCAGAGGCATCATCACAGCATTTGAAAAACTGGAAGAACTTGATGCATATGAAATCTATAAACCCGATGTCATTTTCTATGACGTACTCGGAGATGTTGTTTGCGGTGGTTTTGCAATGCCTATCAGAGGCGGATATGCCGATGATGTATGTATCGTAACATCAGGAGAAATGATGGCTTTATACGCAGCAACAAACATTTCACACGCTGTTAAAAGCTTCGGAAAACGCGGCTACGCATCTTTGAAAGGACTTATCTTCAATGCGAAGAATTTCGAAAATGAAGATGAACTCGTAAAAAAAGCTGCTGAGGAAATCGGCACGGAGATCATAACAAAAATACCGAGAGATCCGCAGATACAAGCTGCTGAAGCACTCGGAAAGACAGTCGTGGAAGCATTTCCGGACTGTGAAATAGCTCAGAAATTCAAAGCTCTCGCAAAAAAACTTGTGGAGGAAGAATAAGATGAGTGAAAAGCTTCGCCATTTAAAGAAGTTGTCCACCATACGCTCCGGCAAGAACATAAAGTTTCTGACTCCTGCCGTATATTCGGGAGGATGGTGTCCTATGAGAGTAGCCTGCAATATCGTTGAAGACATAGAAGGTCTTTCCTATCTTATGGTCGGTATGCCTGAATGCGCAACACACTCAAGGGGAATGAACTCTATGCCGGAAGGTGAAAACGGAGAACTCAGATGGTTATATGTACTGGATGCAAACGAAGTCATCTTCGGCTGTCGTGAAGGGGTTATCGAGGCATTGAAAATTATGGACGAAGCGGGAGCAAAAGCCATACTTATGATAGCAACATGTGTAACAGACCTTATCGGGGAAGATTTTGAGGGTATCATAAGTGAAATGCAGCCAAAACTCAATGCAAGACTGTCTTATGTAACCCTCGGTCAGTTCAAAAACTTCGGAAGCGGTATCGGCACATGGAAAACAGCGGAAGCGCTCGGAGAGCTTATGGTGCCAAAAGACACGGTTCCCGGACGGACAAATGTTATTTTCGTCGAACCATGGAGGACAAAAGGAACAGAGATTGAATTCCCCCTCATCGTTCATGCTCTCAGAAAAAAAGGAGTGGATATAAGAAACCTTACAGCAGGCGCCACACTTGATGATTATATGAACGCTCCGGATGCAACACTGAATATCGTAACAACATCTTATACACAACCTCTTGCGGCAAAAATGGAGAAAAATTTCGGAATTGCATATTCTCCGCTTCACAATGCCTTCAAAGTATCCGATATAGACAAGGAATATGCGGATATAGAAGAAAAGCTTGGAATCAGCCTGCAAGGTGAATTCGATGACTGGAGGCGAAAAGCAGTTGAGCTGGAAGAACGGGCAAAAAAAGAACTTTCAGGACTCCGTTATGTAATTATGACAGGTGTTGATATGCCGGTGGCTCTTGCGAGATATCTTGCGGAATTCGGAATGGAGCCTCTTCTCATAAATGTTTCTGATTTTCACAACGAAGATCTGATATTTGCGAAAGAACTCAAAGCTATGGGATACGATCCTCCCGTATGCAGAATTATGCACAGAGATCACGATATTCAGATAATAAAAGAAATGAAACCTGACATTTGTCTCGGATATATCTCCGAACCTGTTGAAGGACTCAAAGTTGCCGAAGAAATGGAAGACTTTTTCGGCATAACCGGCTACGAAAGAACAGTCGGCATATTATCCCGTATATTTACCGTTTTAGAGACAGGTAAAATGGGAGAAAGGTTGGATATCTATGGGCCTGCACCGCTTTAAACCCATGCCTTCGGGAAGAATGGGCATATTCTGGACACTTGCACCGATAAAAGAAGCAGCTGTAGTCGAGTTCGGCTGTATGGGACATAACATTTACAGCGGAGCTGCTCTGCGCCGTGGCGGCATATACGAAGGATACGGTTCTCCGCTGTACACGACATACATAGACGAGACAGATATTGCGATGGGGGATTCTTCACGCCTTGCCGCAACAATAAAGCAGGTAATAGAAAATGATTCACCCAAAGCCATATTCCTGCAGCCTTCGGCGGTTCCTGAAGTTGTGGGAACGGATATGTATGCCATCAGCAATGAACTTCAGTATGATTTTCCCGAAACCATACTCGTTCCTATCGGTCACGGAAGCTTTGCAATCTCTCAGCACAAAGGCGTTCAGGAGGCGCTTACTGCTCTCGTAAAACGTCTTGCAAAAGACGATATTGAAAAAACGGTAAAACCCACATATAACATCATCGGTTCATGCCCTGATCTTTTTAACTTCGGAGCGGATACAAACGAGATCATCAGAATGATGAAAGGTGCTTTCGATATTGAATGCGGTTGCGTTCTTTCATCACAGGCATCTGTAACGAGTATACAGAATATCGGTTCCGCACATGTCAATCTTGTTATCCGCCGTGAAGGTATTCCCGCGGCGAAATATCTTCAGAAAAAGTTCGGAACACCATATGTATATCAAAGACCATACGGCATAAAAGGAACCACAGACTGGCTGATAAACGTAGGCGAAGCTCTCGGAAAAGAGCCTGACAAGAATTTTATTGCATACGAAGAAAAACTCGTGCGTGATCAGATATATCAGCCCCGAAGGACTCTTGAAAACAATCAGTGGTCTTACCCGGACGAAGCTGTCATCACAATCGGGGGACACTATGATGTCGTAAAAGGTATTGTCAACTACGCCACAAATGAACTTCCGTTTTACAAAGGAAAGGTATGGTGCAACTGCCCGGAAATGGGAGATGAAGAGATTCCGTACTTTTCAGAAAAAGAATGGATACCCGTCGTAAAAGAACACGACAAGGGATATCTTATGTTCAGCGGAGAAGCCCTTAAATGGGCAGGTCAAAATACCCAACTCCAGATCGCAAACCCGGACATTGCATATCGCCTGCATCCATATGACCCGCCTTTTGTGGGATATCACGGTGCAGTACACCTTGTAAATCTGTGGATCAACGACTACACCCTCAAGCACTGAAAAAAGACCGCATTTGCGGTCTTTTTGTATATGTTCTTATATTGCAGGATAAAAAGATACATCTATTCCGTTTGTCAGCTTTCTGGAAACGATAACCCTGACTGGGTTGTCTTCAGCCCATTCCGGGTCAGCGTCGGCTCTTTGCTTGTATTTCTCATAATACCGTGCAAGTCCGTCAAAAAGGATCTCCTCTGCTTCGTTACGGGCATCGACTGCATCATTTATATTGTCATAAGCTCCGAGATAATACTGTTTCTTCTGAAAAACTATTTTTGCTACATATTTACCGTTTATCAGATAAACACCTTCGTGTCCCGTCGTGTTGTCCGTCGGTACCTTTTTGCTTTTGATCATATCAATGGATGTTCCGGCTATATGCGTCAGATATTCCGTAAGTTTTTCGTTATGCTCCTTTTTCAGGCAACCACAGCTTCGTATGTTGCTGTATACCAGTGCATTATGCGATATGTTTATTTCGTTTCCGCAATCGCATCGGCAGACCCATATTACAGAACCCTTTTTATCCCTTTCATCTGTCGGATAAAGTGCCGTGAGACGATTGAATTTTTTACCCGATATGTCAGCGGCAACATAGTTACGGCTATGATTTTCACGTCCGCAGTCTGTGCGTCTACCTGTTACAAGAAGCGATCCGGCAACATCATACATATTTCCGCAGGAACACCTGCAGGTCCACCATCGAGCTCAATAATCTACACCAGCTCTCCCTCATTCGCATCTTCCTCGACGAGCTGTTCAGCAGGAATTATCTCGCTGAAAATAACACGTATAACAGCCTGCGACATATTTACCTGAACACGGGCGTGCTTGCTTTTGGCGGAAGCTTCCTCTTCGATAATCATCAGTATCTCCTGCAGGCGGTTACGGATCAGATGATCTCCTCTCCAATGGAATGTAAAGGCCTTGCCTTTTTTCACAGCTTGCAGGGAGCGTTTCCGTATATCTTCGATCGTAGTAAACGAAAGCTTTTTCTGTTTATAATAGAAACTGTCAAAGTCGGTACATTCAGGAACTTTCCATATGACAGGCTCGTGATCACGATATATCTGCCTGTCACTGAGAAGGAAATAGTCATAACGGATATCTTCGGCTGCGGGAACATTCTGATTCACAGCTAAACCTGCACCACGACCGAGAGAGTTATCAAAAGTTGCATCGAGATGATAATATTTTCCGTTTATTTTCACAATATTCCATGCATGGCGGTACTTGATTCCCTTTTCGGGATTTGCTTCGGAAATGGCAATTATGCACCATATATTCAGCGCATCACAAAGAATCTTCACCGATTTAGCGATCCCTTCGCATACTCCGACACCCTGTCCGAGAGGGCCGATTATCTCATGGGAATACTGCTTTTTGAGCTTGTCATAATACACATTTGTGCAGATAAAATCATGTATATATTTCAATTTTTCAGCATCATTCAACCCCGCAGCTGCACGGGATAGCTTTTCCACACGGGAAGCAAGTGCCTTCTGATGTTCTTTTATTTTTTTCTTTTCAAAAATATATTCGGGCTCAACCTCCACATATGCGGAATCTTCGTAATACTTGTATCTTATTCCGCCTGACCAGAAAACTTCGGGGTGATCAATCCTTAGCAGAAACCATATATCAAAAAGCTCATGCCCGTCAAGCCTCGGCACCATAAATGACGGAGCGAGAGAGTTCAGTCCTTCCAGCAGAGCATAATACGCCGCCTGCTGCTGTTTTGTAAGTTGTGTGTAATAGTAATTTGTGTTCATAAGTTTTTTTATCTGTTCCCCAGCATCCAGAACGCAACTGCACTTGCCGCCGCTACATTTAATGAATCCACACCGTTTGCCATAGGGATCTTTACTGTATAATCACATCCGGAAATTGTCGTGTCACGAAGCCCGTCACCTTCAGTACCGAGAATCACGGCGATTTTATCTTCCGCAAGCAGATTCTCATCATCGACACTTACGGAGTCATCACTGAGTGCCATAGCCGCAGTTTTAAAACCAAATTCTTTAAGCAGTTTCATCCCTTCATCGGGCCAGAGTGGATTGTCGCAGACTTTATACTTTGCACCTGTGTATTCTTCACCGAAATATGTCCACGGAATAAGAAATACATTACCCATGCTCACACGTATCGCACGACGATACAGTGGATTTGCGCACCCCGGGCTCAGAAGCACCGCATCCATATTCAGCGCCGCCGCAGAACGGAAAATCGCTCCCACATTCGTGGGATTCATCACATCTTCCAGAATTGCCACTCTCCTTGCACCTGTAAGCACTTCTTCGAGGGACGGATACGCCTTTCTTCTCATGGCGCAGAGTGCTCCACGGGTCAGATTAAAGCCTGTAATGCGTGAAATAATCTCAAACTCCGCCGTATAGACAGGTATATCGCCCATTTTGGCAACGATATCTTTCGCTTCTCCATCAAGATGTCTTTTCTCCACAAGAAGGGAAACGGGCTCATATCCGCTTTCAAGTGCCCGCTCAATAACCTTCGGACTTTCAGCTATAAATATTCCTTCTTCAGGCTTGTCCTTGCGCATCAGCTGAGCTTCTGTCAGTCGGGCATATACGTTGAGCTCCGGTGCGTAAAAGTCGTTTATTTCTATAATATTTGGCATAATATGCTCCTTTTCACTGCATTCTCCTCATAACTTCCCCACCATGATCTTTCAGCCATTTCCGGCATTCATCGTAATCCGGGAAGACCTTTTCGATCTCTGCGTAAAATTCTTTCGAATGATTCATATGTTTACGGTGGCAGAGTTCATGCACAACGACACTGTCTACTATCTTATCGGGCATCAGCATCAGAAGGCAGTTAAAATTCAGGTTGCCTTTATCCGAACAGCTCCCCCATCGGGTTCTCTGGTTACGGATAGTGATGCGTCCATAGTCAACACCGATACGTTCTGCGTAATATGCTACTTTTGCGGGTATCACCGAAAGAGCCTTGTCAGCAAGGGCACGTATATCATCA
The DNA here is from genome assembly GCA_015058295.1 of Anaerofustis stercorihominis. Lineage (GTDB taxonomy): Bacteria > Bacillota > Clostridia > Eubacteriales > Anaerofustaceae > SVCP01. The sequence continues at coordinate 88,047 of SVCP01000001.1, read as the reverse complement.
CTCGTCAGAGGCGGCAGCGATTCACCTTCAGATTTCTGTCTGAGACGCTTCCGCCAGTGCTTTTCGATCCATCCCTGCTTCTCATTCAGAAATGCCAGAATATCCCTCTCACTCATCCTCATCGGTACGCGGACAATAAGCCCACTGTCGTCTATCTGTATGGCGAGAGTCTTTCGCTTGCTGCGGATTGTCTGAACCGGAATTCCGTTGAATGTACTGATCATGGTGCCTCCTTTGGTACTTTGTTATATTATATAATGTAACGAAATGATTGGCAATGGTTGTGCGTTTATTGGGTTTACTTGATTGTAAATACAAAGGCGCATCCAACCTGATGCGCCTGAATTTTAATTGACTGTAATAATACTATTCGCAATACCGATTATCTCTTCAGCACCGTCATAAGGTGAACCGGACATATGCAGAACGAACACCGAATTATTTCGTGAATCAACCCATTTTATCCTGTAGCCGATGTCTGAAAGCTCGTCGCCCTCAGCCGAATATAACGTTTTTTCGCTCAGTTGTATGGTTATTCCTTCGTATTCGATCATAGATACATTATCATAATCATCAGAACTCCATGAGCCGTCAGCATTTGCTCCGAATACATATTTCCACATCTCATTTTCCGTATCCCCGAAAGACAGTGTAATTGAATCATACACCACAGGCGAGTAGCCTCTTCCGTCACCGTCATATTCGACAGTCTTAATTCCAAAATCTGCACTGTACCATTTATATACAGGTGTTGTGAGTGCTTCAAGATAGCTTGTACCGTCGGGAACTACGTACATAGTGGTGATGTTATAAAACGGACTGTCACCGAGATGTTCGGGGAGCGTGATTCCGATTTCATCTGCAATCTTTGCCGCATCGGTATAACTATCCGAATGTGTCACCCATGCACCAAAGTCCGCTTCAGTAACACCTGCAAACACAACTCCGCAAACCAGAATCATTACAACGGCAAGAAGGGCGGCCCTCTTTCCCGTATTACTTAATTTTCTCTTTGAACCAGCCCTTTGGCTCACATCATAAAATGTACTTTTTGCCTGCGGCAACTTTTCAACCGCATTTCTGAGTTTTGTTTCAATCATAATTATCCTCCGAATCTCTGAGTTTCTTAATTGCTCTTTCGTAACGTTTTTTTGTGGCGGCGACTGTTGTCCCCATAATCCTGGCGATCTGTGTATGTGTAAATCCTCCGACAAATCTCAAAGAAACTATCTCCCGCTCTTTCTCACTCAGCGGCGAGATAAGTTCGAAAAACTCAAAACTGTCATCAGGCTTATTGATTACGATTTCCGCAGGCTCTTCCTGCCTTCTGCGCTTTCTGAGCATATCGAAACACCTGTTTCTCGCCACCTTGTACAGCCATGCCTGCTCCTTGCCTGTATCGGGGATTTTATTTGCCCGCAAAAGCCTGACAAATGTTTCCTGCAACACGTCTTCGGCGAGATGACTGTCGCCCGTCAGAGACAAAATATACCGAAAAATCCCATCCTTGAACCGCTCATACAACTCGCACACCCTGCTTTCGTCCATATGGAAACCTCCTTTCGCTTATATAACGTCTGAGACGATAAAAACGCGACAATGTTTTTATTTATTTTAGCATGATGAAACAAAATATACAGAAAACAACGTCGCTGATGCAACTGCATATGTCTTCAAAGCAATTACGGCATCAGCATTGTAACAGATATCTCAAATAACCGTCAGACGGGGCTTGCGACACAGAAAGAAAGGCTCCGCGTTGTCGGATACAATCGCTCTGTTTCCGCAAAGGTCAGATGGGCGGAGAGGAAAGAATATGACAAATTCAGAAAAACAATTGCTCTGGACAGCGAAGGTTTGCCCTAAAATGTTGCTGAATACGCTGAAATAAAGTATAATAATAAAGAAGAATACAAACTGATTCAAAAATACGCAGAAGCAGTAAATAAAGGTGAATTATCGCCTTTATCAGGATTCACACTTTATAAAGACACTATCAGGCAAGTCGATGAACGTATAGTCGGTATGACAACAAGCAACGGAATAAAAATAACAAAAGCTTCAGATCATTTTATAGCGAGAATAATCGGCTCTGTTGATGAACGACGAAGCGGAGTTGAGATTGATGATATCATTGCTTGTCTGAGCAGTCCGGATGATGTAAGACCGATAATTGAAGCCGAAAACGGAGACAGTCAAAAATTTGTTCTGGCAAAAAAATGTGTTGTTACAATCAATCCGACAACTGGCATGCTGATTCAGACAAACCCGAGGAGTTTATAATTATGATAATAAATAAAGAAAACGTAGAGAAAATCAGACCATATATGGCCCGCTTTACGCACGATTTAGATTCTCTTATTTTAAGCGACAACACAGACGATAAATTGATACTATTGGACATATTGGATGATTTATTTGCGATATATATCCAGGCGGACGGAGAACCATCTGAATTATCTCTCATGTTTGAGAAGATAAGAGATCAGTTTTATTACGACAATTTCATCAGATAATTAACCGCATGATACCCCATGCGGTTTTTATATGCACCTTTACGGTGCTTTTTTATTGCTCAGATGATCAGAGCTTAAACAGTCGACTTTCGGGCGCAAGATACAGCCCTAAAAATATCACACCGTGATATTTTCTTCACGTCCCTCACCTCCCAAGATTCGAATCCTCTCACGAGGGGTATGAAAAATAAAAAAAGCGAGGCATTAACCACACCTTGGAAAATCTGTAAAAAGATGGTCGGATAAAAAATATAACGTGGTGAAGCCACGTTATGTTTTTCAAGTAAAATGGTCGGAGCGAGAGGATTCGAACCTCCGGCCTCTTGAACCCCATTCAAGCGCGCTACCAAACTGCGCCACGCCCCGATTACCGTTACATTATATACATTTGTGAATGTAAAATCAAGTATAAATTTCATGTTGAGTAAAAAAATAAGATATTCTTTCCTCAAAAAATATCCGTGCCGATGATTGTAGGGGAAATCCGCAGATACCTTCGTGACAACAGCACCATAAGAGTATCACGGTCAATGAAAGACATTGCTTACAGAAGTCTCAAACTACGGGAAGCGGACCCTGAAAAATATGCTTCAAATGAAGCCATCGCAAAGGCCCTCGAAGTAGATGAAAAAGATGTCACAAACGCACTGAAAGCCATTGCGGAGCCGTCGTCCCTGTATGAATGTATCTATTCCGAAGGCGGAGACAGCATCCTTCTCATGGACAGGATAAAGGACGAAAAAAACACAGAGGAAATGTGGATAGAAGAAATATGTCTTTTGCAGGCTATAAAAAATCTCAACGACAAAGAGAGGAATATCATCAACCTACGCTACTATAAAGGCAGAACCCAGATAGAAGTAGCAACACTCGTAGGAATAAGTCAGGCACAGGTCTCCAGAATCGAAAAAAGCGCCATCGATCGCCTGAGAAGGCAGATGTGTGTATAAAATAAAAAGATCCGTTCATAAACAACGGATCTGATTTTTTATCTGATTACATAAGGCTGTCAATGATTTCTTTATAGCCGTCTTTTCTGAGTGCACCGACTTTGGAAACGAGAAGGTCTCCGCCTTTGAAGAAAAGAACTGTGGGAATGCTCATGATTCCGAACTGTGACGGAACTGTTTCGTTGTCATCCACATTAAGCTTACAGATCTTTACTTTTCCCGCATATTCTTCGGCAAGTTTGTCCATAATCGGAGCTACTGCTCTGCACGGTCCACACCATTCTGCCCAGAAGTCGAGAACTACAAGTTCATCTGCCTGCAACACTTCCCTTTCAAAATCCTCGTCATTGATTTCTATTACTTTTACGTCTGCCATTTTATACCCCCTGACTGATTGCCAATATTATACCATATCGGAAACATATTCTCATTATTATTTTTACATTTACGAGCAAAAATATGTTATAATAGATGTATATTGTGTCTGTATGCCGGCAAACACCTGAAATTTACGGCAAACAATACTTTACACAATAAAAAAGTATGATACAATATGCAAGTGACATTTTAACAACTTTATATAAAAAAATCAAAGGTTATATGAAAAAATAACCAAAAGGCAGTAACGATGTTTGAAGGTACAAATATACTGAACGATGTTATTGATTCTGACAGGCAGGCGCTTCTCGCAAGTCTGAAAAGCGGAAAGATCTCACATGCATATCTGTTTGTGGGAGACGACAAGGTGGCTGCAGAAAATTCCTGCAAGGAATTTGTCAGTGCGATATTTTCCGGAAATGGTGCCGTTTATAAAAGCATTTCTGACAGGATCGAAAAAGGCACCCATGCAGATGTGGTTGATGTATACCCGGAAGGTACAGGAATAAAGCTTGACAGACTGCGCAATGTTGTGGGATTTTTACAGACATCCCCCACAGAAAGCGATTACAAGATGATCATTATACACGATGCTCATACCATGAGGGACGACTCACAGAATTTTCTTCTGAAGACAATCGAAGAACCTCCTGCGAATACTGTAATGGTACTTATAGCACAGTCAAAGGATAATATTCTCGGGACTATACTCTCAAGAGTAACAACCGTCACCGTAAAAAGCAAAGGTATTGATCTTAAAAACCAAGATATACGCAGATTCGTCGCAAACCGTATGGAAAAGCTTATCCTTGAAGGAAGTATCGAAGGCATCTTTTCCACAGCGAAAGCTTTTTTACAGTCAGCAGAGGACAAAAACATTTCCCGTAAAGATGCGGCCTTGATGAACCTGGAGTATGTACATTCTTTTTTCGTTCAGATGCTCACATACAAACAGACAAACATCACAAAAGATTACACAAAAGACGATTTCGGTATACTCTACACAAAGATCGGAAAAGTGTGTAACACAAACATTATAAACACAGTTCAGAAAACAATAACTGCCATCGAAAGAAACGCATCGCCTCAACTTGCAGTAGAGGCAATGCTCATCGATATATTGGAGGAATGTAATGCAGAAAATAGTTGGAATCAGATTTAAAAGTGCGGGCAAGATTTATTATTTCGATCCGCAACAGATATTTCTTAAACTCGGCGACAATGTAATCGTCGAAACAGCAAGGGGTATGGAGTTCGGCACAGTGGCTTCAAAGGTAAAATACGTTGAAGAAGAAACTCTCAAGCATCCTGTAAAGCCCGTCATCAGAAAAGCCACCCCAAAAGACATCAAAGATCAGGAAGCTAACCTTGCAAAGATCCCGGAAGCTCTTGAAATATGCAAGGCTCAGGTAGCAAAACACAAACTTGATATGAAGGTCATAAAGGCTGAATATACTTTTGATGCGACAAAAGTAATTTTCTCATTTACAGCAGACGGCAGAATCGACTTCAGGGATCTTGTAAAAGACCTCGCATCAATTTTCCGCATCAGAATCGAACTCCGTCAGGTAGGTGTCCGCGATGAATCAAAAATGCTCGGAGGAGTTGCGCAGTGCGGAAGAGAACTTTGCTGCAGCAAATGGCTCAGCGAATTCGAACCGGTATCCATCAAAATGGCAAAAGAACAGGGTCTTTCCCTCAACCCCGGCAAGATCAGCGGCGCATGCGGAAGGCTTCTTTGTTGCCTGAAATATGAGCACGATCATTATGAGCAGACTCTTTCTGAAATGCCGGACGTCGGACAGAAAGTAAAGACAAAGAGCGGAGAAGGCATCGTAACAGCCCTCAATGCCATAAAAGAGATCGTTACCGTAAGAATGAGCGGAGAAGACGGTGTTCTCAGAGAGTTCTCAAAAGATGAAGTAACACCAATCGGACAGAAAAAACACAAACAGAAAAACGACAACGACGAATATGCAGATCTTTCCGCAGAGGAAGTTGCTGAGCTGAAAAAACTGCAGAAAAAGACTAAAGAAAGCGTTGAAAGTGATATATAAATTCAATGCCCGTCATCAGTACTGACGGGTTTTTGATTGTGTATTTGTTGTGATTATGATAATATGGATATGTAAATTCCTGATTAAGATTAAGTGAAGGAGAATAATATGACAAAGCTTTCAAGGAAAATATTTTATCCCGTCCTTTGCGGTATACTCACGGCAGTGACTGATTTTTATATTATTCCCCGATTCTTTATGAGAAGGCTGGAAGATTTCTTATGGATGATGCTGATGGCACTAATTCCTGCGGTAATCAGTGTGTTGCTTCAGCATTTCACAGGTAAAATACCGCCGAGATCAGTATTTTTGAGCCTCTTTACTGAAGTATTGATCGCAGTGATTTTTTACAAACAAATCGGAACATTTCTCGGATATAAGCTCGTTTCCTTTGAGTGGGATCTGATTGAGTTTATTCAGTATTATATGTTCACCTCCGGATGTGCTTTTGCCGCAACAGCGTCTCAGTTTGTGTCTTTGTGGATTATCCGAAAGGTAAAAAAATAATTACATACGCAATAAAAAGGCCGGATTCAAACCGGCTTTTAATGTTTATCTTTTCATCAATATCAGATTTTCCGTCGTGCCTTCTTCGTATTTTTTTTCTTCCGTAAGGTTAAATCCATGCCTTTCATAGAAGGATATGGCACGGATATTTTTCTCAAGTACCCACAACCTGTCTGTGTCAAACTTTTCTATGGCAAATTTCAGAAGTTCCGAACCGATACCCAGACTTTGCAATACCGGCTCAACGAAGAGTTTCCTGACTTCCCTGCCGTAAATGCATATAAACCCCTTCACCACTCCGTCATCATATACCCACATATTTTCAATGTGATCCATATTGCTTTCCGCCTTGGTAAGTACATTCAGTTCAGCAAAATAAAAGTAATCGTTACGGAAAACGGGATAAAAATTCAGGCGGTAGTTGAATATCTCCACTTCTGCAATCCTTACAGCATCTTTGCTGACTGCAGGTCTTATATTTATATTGCTCATTACCAACTCCGCACAATCAGAAACTGCATTCACGCAGAATCGCTTCCGCAATAACCATATCAATTGGTGTAGTGATTTTTATGTTTGAAGGATCACCCTGCACGAAGTGAACATACTCACCTTTATACGCAAACACACCACAGGCATCCGTAAGCCTTTGTTTTTCTTCCTCCGTCAGAGAAGCAAATACTCTTTTCAGCTTCATCAAATTAAAGCTCTGCGGCGTCTGCGCACAGAACATATTTTTTCTGTCGGGGATATTGTCAATACTTGTGCCGTCGTATGAACACATTATTGTATCCGTGGAGGGTATTACAGTTGCCACCGCGCCGTATTTTTGTACCGCGGAAATATTTTCTTCGATAAGCTTCACCGTAAAAAACGGACGGACTCCATCGTGAGTTATAATAATATGATCCTCATCTTCACCATAATTACGGCATATGTCGTCTATAACATTAAAAAGCGTGGAATTCCTGTCTTTCCCTCCCGGTGTGAGAACGACTTTGTCTTTATTTTTATCTATATATTTATCAACAAGTTCCTGCATATAATTCTGCCAGTCCGGGTGTATTCCGATATAAACTTTATCAAAAACCTCGCATTGAAGGAATTTAACGAGCGTATGTATTATTATGGGTCTGCTGCCGATTTCAAGAAACTGCTTCGGCATATCTTTCCCCATACGGCTTCCCGTTCCACCTGCAACTATTACCGCGAATATCATTTTGTTTCTCCCGATATATAAATATTACTGTTTATTATTCTACCGCATGAACAGATATTATGTCAAACAATAAACACAAAGCCCCTACTTATGAACTGAGCAGACTTTTTACATATTGTGTATTCACGGAATTTATTTCCTTTTCGTTTTTGTATATCATAAATATTCCCAGGACAGGAAGGAGCACATTGTCCGTATAAAAAAGAAATACATATATTCCAAAGACGAAAATAACCGTCGCAATGAGATTTCCGGCAGTTGCGGTATACCGGACAGCTTTTGTTCTTCCGAAAATACTTTCAAACACGCAATAAAGTATTCTTCCTCCGTCGAGGGGAAATGAAGGGATTAGGTTTATTGCCGCAATCAGAAGATTACAGCATGTAAAATAGTATGTATCCACACTTCTGTTTACGGATGAATACAGTATTGAGATCGCTGCACACATAAGATTTCCGACAACACCACCCGAACAGACAATAAGCCTTTTATACAAATTTTTTTCATCTTCCATACGGATATCGGGGCCGAATAGGCTCATTCCTCTCAATACAACTTTCATACCCACACATTTTGCGCATATGAAATGAAACAATTCGTGAACGATCATTGCAGATGCGAATACAGCAATATCATAAATACTGTTTGTCTGTATTATCTTTATGATGAGAATGACCGCAGCCAGAGATTCAGTGCAGTTTCTTATACTATTCGCTCTGAACATATGTATCTACACTGCTTACAATATAATCCATAGGGTCCACAGCAGTATTATCGACCCACACTTCGAATTTCAGTTTTGACGGTGTTTCTTCTGCAAGAAGGGCGATTATGCTGTCTTTTGCGATCAGGTCATCTTCTTTTACATAGACCATAGAGAGATTGTCATATGCGATGGAAATATCCTTATCGTACTTTATGACAATTCTTTTCGTTCCGTCTGTATTTGCGTTTACCGATGTCACTATGCCGTCTACGGCACTGTATACATACGCAGAGGGCTCTGCGGCAAATGTAACTCCTGTAGGCGCTACCGATGTCATAAATACGGGATGCGTTGTCTCTTCAAATCCTTGCAAAAGTTTTCCGTCTTTTACGGGAAGAGCAAGAGCAAGTTCAGATGCATCGGAAACAAAAAAAGAAGAGGCTTCCTTTGCAAACCGGGACATTACCTGCGTTGTTTCGGAAATGTCAAACTGTGAATTTATCAGAGAGTCCATTTTTCCGAGTATGGCCTCCGAGTTTTCTCCGCCGGATATTTTCAGAAACACCACACCGAACAATATCATAATACATGCGGTGCTTTTCCATGATATTCTGTCCTTATTTTTCTCTTTTCTATCATACGGATTTGTATATGAAGTATACGTATTGTCCGATGAATCACTTCTGAGCTTTAACTCATATCTTTTGGGGTAATCGTTCATTTCACACCTCCGTGAGAGAATATATGCTGAAAAATAAAAACATATTACCCGAAAGTTTCAACAAAATACACATAAAGTATAAGTGTATCCCGACAATATATTATCACTTTCTCTATATCTGTCTATGTCGGACATTTGTCTAAAACAAAAGGCCGCAGGAAAATGCGGCCCGAAGATATTTTTTTATTTGTAAAAATCAAGACAAAGCGGTACAGCTTCTTCCGCAACCCACTTGTTTACGAGCGGAGCCATTTCGTTACCCGGAAGCGCAAACGCACCGCCGGAGAAACAATATCCACCGCCCGGGGCAAGATTGTTGATAACATCTCTTACACTCTGACGTATCATTTCTTCGTCAGCAAGGAGCTTATCCATGCTCAGCGGCAAATGATATTCCCATCCGCCCTGGATAGCGAGCTTGTTACCGAATTTTGCTTTTGCAGCTTTCAGATCATTTGATACCTGTGCAGGGTTCCACAGAGAGATGCCGAATTCAACATAATCTTCAAGATAATCTTCGCATCTTCCGCAGTTGTGCATTGTTGCGGCTTTGCCCATGTCGAGAGCAACCTGTGCGTGTTTTGCATGAGCAGGCTTGATAAGTTCACGATACATTTCCACAGAAACGAACGGATCGGTCTGTGTTGCCATATCGTCAGCCATATCGAGAATATCCGCATTGTATGCTTCCATACATTTTTTAGCAAACGGGATATAAAAGTCGCTCATGAACATTACGAGCTCGTATACTTCTTCCGGCTCTTCGTACATTGCAAGAAGACCTTCTGTGAATCCCATAAATGCCATGAGGTTCTGGAAGTAACCGTTGTGTGTTGCAACGGCAAATGCGCTCTGATTTGGGTCAAATCCCCTTTCTCCGAGTTTTTCAAGGTCTCGTTTCGCCATAAGATCGAAATCCACATCGGAATAATCAGGCATTTTGATAACATCTCTCCATTTTGTAATGTCATCGAGTATAAACTTGCCGGGCATCGGAAGCGCACCGAAGTTCGTTTCGTAGTTTGCCTCGTATTCAACGCCCCAGATATCAAAACCACCGTTGTTTGCTGTTCTGTCTTTCTGCAGCCAGCTGGGGAATACCATCATCATATTCGGAGCCAGATTCACCCCTTCAACAGGAACTCTCACGCTGAACGGAACCCATTCCGGACATTCGCCGGTTGTAAGTCTGAGGAAATTTTCTTTTGGTGTCAGTTTCATATTTTTCTCCTTGCTGAAATATATTTGCGTCACACACGAATTTACAAGAGTATACACACCGATTTCTTCGGAACACACATAAATTCGAATATTTCTTTTTAATTATAACATTAAACATATGAACTGTCAACAAATCGCATTATTTTGATGAAATGTCTCAGAATATATTCCCTATACTCAGCATTTCTCTTTCGTATAAATTATCAATATGAAATCTGAGCTCATTCAGATACACCACAGCATCATCGCTTTTCGCCGAAACCGCTCCGGATATCCTTTTAAGACAGCTTTCTATCTCATCGATCTCTCCGTGGTTTATGACAATGCGCATTACAGTGAGACTGTCTTCAAGCCGCAGGCAGATATCTGTGACGTATTCACCCGAATAATCTTTACCGTAAAGAATGTTTTCATAAGCCGTATCCACCAGCTCAAGCAATTCTTCAACCGTTGTCCTGACATACATCACAAGAAATATATTCGTAAGAAGAACCACCGCAAGAAGCACACACGAAACCTTAAGTCCCTTCAAATATTCTGCTCCTTTTTTATGAAATGATATTTGTCATCAAAATAAAATCCCCAGAACACATCCTTCACATCCGCTATGCCGCTGTTTTTCATACAGTCAAACATATCACTCTTTTTCAACCCAAGATACGACAGATTACTTTCTATCACTTTTCCGTTTTCGATAAGGGTTGACATTATCCCGCTGTCTTTTTTCTCTGTATAAGATGCATTGCCGTTTGTCTCCACCACAAGATAATCAAGCTGCGTAATATCACGAAGGCCTGCGGTACGCAGCATTTCTGTCAGGTCGTCCACAGATATAAGCATCTTTTTCATATATTTCTGATTAAACTTTCCGTTTTTGGCAATGATGACCGAGTCTCCGCAGACATACCTGCGTATTTTTTTACTTTTCATACTCAGATACGACATACAAAGCTGTAAAAAAAGAAGCACGAACACCGGGAGAATACCCGCCATAAGCGGGACATTCACATCCTCAAGCGGTTGCGCAGCAAGCTCGGCAATCATCATATTCACAATAAGATCAAATGGCTGCAGCTGTCCTATTTCCCGTTTTCCCATAAGGCGTATAGAGAATAAAGTGAGAAAATACAGTATTATTACCCTAAAAAACAGCACTAACATATCCGTAACCCTTTCTTTTTGGAATAATTTGGGGTATTATAATATAATAAAGTCTGAAGTAAGGAACAGGTATAAATATGATTTCATTGGTGAGCTTGAGTGATTTTTTCACGCTGATTCTTCCTGTGTTTGAGTTTTTATTAGTGTTTGCGGCACTGTTGTTTTTAATGCACCTAAAAATAAAAAGCGACAGAATAACGGACTATTTCAGAAGTATTGCTTCGGACATAAGACGGATCGCAGATTCGGTTACAAAAGACGATAAATATAAATAGGTACAATAAATGGATACAACAGTAAAAAAATTTCTCAGAAGGATCAAAAAAAATGCGCAGACAAATGACGAGCTTTTCATCGTCAAATGCGCACTTATAAAATATTTCCGTCAGAAAGGGTATTATTTTAATGTAACCTCCAATATCGGAAGATTCGTTGAAAACTTCACCCTCAACGAGATAATATCCGCATGGGCAGGATACAATGTAGATATATACGAAGAGGAAAATTATTCCCTTTGTGAAAATGACAAGATGCTTTTTGAACAGGTTTTGTATTCTGCGGACGTATCATTTGAAGATGCGACCGTAACATTTCTGGGAGAGGTGTATCAGTTAAGTCTTGACAGTAAAGAGAGAAAAGAAAACGGTATCGCATATACTCCGGAAGACATTATGGAATACATGACGGATATTATCCGTAAAGATGTTACCATTGATACAACACTTTTCGATCCGGCTTGCGGCGGAGGATATTTTCTTGTGGGATTTTATAATTGCCTGATGACACTGTATTATCCCCTTGTGCTGAAAGACACCATAAGCGAGATACATGAAAAGATACTTACGGAAAATATTTTCGGCACAGACATATCACCCATCGCCTGCGCTATATCAAAAATAACGCTTTCCCTTTTGTATAAAGATTTTTACCTGTGCGAAAACATAAAATGTATGGATTCACTTACAGATATATCCGAAGACGAATACGGAAAGTATGACTGGGTAGTGACTAATCCCCCTTATGTAGGAGTCAAGAATATGAAATCCGAATACAAGCTTAATCTGAAACAGCTGTATTCCAATGTATTCTATGACAAAGCGGACATATCATACTGTTTCTTTGAGCTTGGAAAAAGACTTCTCAAAAACGAAGGCAGTCTTTTGTATGTAACAAGCAGATATTTTTCACAGAGCCATTTCGCAAAAGGGCTCAGGGAGATGATCCTGAAAGATTTCACGATAATGGAGATAGTGGATTATTATGGTGTTCGCCCGTTTACTGATCTGGGAATAGACCCAATGATAATTCACATGAAAAAGGGTTATACGCCTACAAACGAATTTACCGTTGCGAAGCTCACAGACAAGAGGATCACCCGTGAGGCCATTTTAGATAAAAATACCATCGAATCAAACAAGATAATGGTGATGCAGGATGAACTTTCTTCAGACGGCTTCAAATTTATGTCACAGAGCGAAAAACGCCTTGCGGAAAAGATCGAGGACAGATGCGAAATGTATCTTTCCGACGTGATGACTTTGTTTCAGGGGGTTATAAGCGGCTGCGACAAGGCATTTGTGGTCTCTTCTGCGAATATATTTAAGGGCAGATGTATCGAAGAATGCGGTGTAAAATGGATAAAAGGCAAAGAAATCGGAGATAAGATAAATTTCTACGGACAATACCTTCTGTACGTTACTAGAGACATAAACGAAAAAGACATATCTGCAACAATCGGACATCTTGAGGGGTACCGGGCAATTCTTGAAAAGAGAAGAGAATGCCGCACAGGCTCACGCAGATGGTTTGATCTGCAGTGGGCGAGAAACAGAGAACTGTTCGAACAGCCGAAGATAGTATTCCCATTCAAAAGCAACTCATCTAAATTCGTCGTTGATGAACTGTGGCACTTTTTCAGTGCCGATATTTACGGAATGATCCCAAAGCCGGAATATGCGGGAAAAATCGACCTTCATAAGCTTTCGATGCTTCTTTCCTGTGAATATTATGACGAATACTTCAAAAGCTTCGCAAAAAAGCTTGGCGGAGATATGTACGAATATTACCCGAACACTGTGGGGAAAATAAAACTTCCGCCTTTGGATATCATCAATGTTTTTGAAAGTGTGGAAGATATAAAAGAATATTTCGGACTGTAAACATTAAGAAAAGATTAAACTTCTCTTCTATGAAGTGAACGCATTGAAGATATATATTTTTCGTGCTATAATATTAAAATAATTTACTGAAACCGAAAGAACAGAGGAACAAATGCAGGAACTTAATATACCGAAACATATAGGCATCATCATGGACGGAAACGGCAGATGGGCACAGGCAAGAAATATGAACAGGACATCCGGGCATAAAGAAGGTGCAAAGGCTGTAAGAAAAGCCATTACTCACGCAAGGGAGACAGGGATAAAGGTTCTTACACTTTATGCATTTTCAACGGAAAACTGGTCCCGGCCGGCTCAGGAAGTAAATGCCATCATGGATATGGTAGGCAGATACCTGAGTGCGGAAACAGAAACTATGGTAAAAAACGGAATAAAGATGAAGCTCATCGGAGATAAATCCCGTTTTTCGGGCTCACTTCTCAGGACGATCAACGAGTCCGAAGAAAAAACAAAAGACTGCAAAGATATGATTCTAAATATTGCACTGAATTACGGAGGAAGGCACGAACTCATCAGGGCAATGCAAAGTATAGCTTCTCTCGTAAAAGACGGAGATATCCTTCCCGGAGATATAAACGAGGAACTTGTTGAAAAGCATCTTGACACTTACGGTTCAGGCGACTGCGATCTTATCATCCGTACAGGAGGAGAAAAAAGAATATCAAATTTCCTTATGTGGCAGGGAGCATACAGTGAACTGTATTTCTCTGATGTATTATGGCCGGACTTTGACAACGAGGAATTTGACAAAGCAATAAACTTCTACTCATCAAGACAAAGAAGGTTCGGAGGACTGAAATAATATGAAAGACAGAATAAAAACGGGAGTTATCGGTATAATTGCAATAGGATTTATTATATGGCTGGGTGAATACGCCGTTCTGGCAGCACTGACCGCCATAGGTGCTGTTGCAACATATGAATATGCCACAGTCGTATACACAAAAGAGAAAAAGGCACAGTGCCTGCTTCTCGCATTGATGAACACGCTTATAATCCTTTCAGGATATTTTTATCCGTCGTACACAACTGCTATACTGATTTCTTCGACGGTACTTCTGTTTATTGTGGATATCATAACAGCAAACTACGAGGCGGATTATACTGTATACGGCATATGGGGGCTTGTGTATGTAGGCTTTTTCCTGTCACTTGCGACAAAAATGCTCGCATGGGAAAACGGTCTTTTCATAGTTGTTATGACGGTTATGTTATGTATGGCAAGCGATATAGGTGCATATTTTGCAGGTATGTATTTCGGCAAGCATAAACTCTGCCCTGCGATCAGCCCGAAAAAGACAGTTGAAGGCAGTATCGGAGGAGTTCTTCTGGCATCTGTCGTAGCGGTTGTATTCGCGTATCTTGCAAAAAATATCGGTTATAACAAATATTGGTTTGTGTTCATCATCATCGGTGCCGCAACAGCGGTCCTCTCCCAGTTCGGGGATCTGGCGGCATCAATGGTAAAACGAAAATTCGGTGCAAAGGATTATGGCAATATACTTCCGGGACACGGAGGATTTATGGACAGACTTGACAGCATTCTTTTCGGTATTGCAGCGGTTTTCTGTACATTCATAGTTTTCGGTGTAGTATAGGAGGTTTATTTGAACACGATAATTACGATACTTGTCTCCGTGATCATATTCGGAGTACTGATCCTTTCTCATGAATTCGGTCATTTTATCGTCGCAAGAAAATGCGGTGTTATCGTTGAAGAATTCGCAATGGGAATGGGGCCTGTTTTATGGAAAAAAGAGACTGAAGAAACAACCTATTCCATCAGACTGTTTCCTATCGGAGGATTCTGCCAGATGAAAGGTGAAGACAGTGAAGATAATG
The DNA here is from genome assembly GCA_015058295.1 of Anaerofustis stercorihominis. Lineage (GTDB taxonomy): Bacteria > Bacillota > Clostridia > Eubacteriales > Anaerofustaceae > SVCP01. The sequence goes on along the minus strand of SVCP01000001.1, from coordinate 72,589 downwards.
AAGAAGGCAGTTTTTCCGCACTTAAACCGTTTAAGAAAATACTGGTTTTATGTGCAGGAAGTGCGATGAATTTCATCGTTGCTGTAATTCTGTTTTTCACTATAATCTGCTTCAGCGGAAATGTTGCAACGACAACAATAGCAACAGTGCTCGAAGACTCCCCTGCAGCACTCTCTGAGCTCAGAGCCGGAGATGAGATCATAATGATAGACGGAACGGCTCTCGGTGAGTGGGAAGAGTTGTCTTCTCTCATAAACTCAAAAGGCGGAAATCCCGTAACATTCACAGTAGTTTCAGAAGGTGAATCTGTAAAGAAGGATATAATCGTAACTCCATATCTCGATGAAGAAACGCAGAGCTACAAAGTGGGCATCACGCCCGAAGTCACAACGAATGTTTTTCTCGCATTTTTCCAGGCTTTCGGATATGTCGGAACATATATCAGGCTCATATTCGAGGTATTCGGAGAACTTTTCGGCGGCGTCATAGGAATGGAAGCATTCAGCGGTCCTATCGGAGCCACGGTAATGATTGGTCAGACTATATCTATGGGATTTGTGTATGTACTCAACATCGCAGCATCCATTGCCGTAAGCCTCGGACTTTTCAATATGTTCCCGTTCCCGGCTCTTGACGGCAGCAGAGTTCTGTTTGCTTTTATAGAGTGGATCAAAGGCTCTCCCGTAAATCCGAAATGGGAAGGTGCGATTCACTTTGCGGGACTCGTATTCCTTATGGGGTTTGCGGTATTCATCGCATATAACGATATAGTAACATTCTTCTGAATTTAAAAGGTGAAAAATGTCAAAAGTAATCAGAGTAGCAAACACATTCATCGGCGGAGAAAATCCCGTAACCGTTCAGTCAATGCTGAATGTTCCGCTGACCGACACAGAAAACGCAATCAAACAGGCTGTAGCACTTGAAGAAGCAGGATGCGAAATAGTAAGGGCATCCATTCCGAACAGGGAAACTGCGGAAAAGATTCCGGAAATCGTTTCGAGAATTTCTATTCCCTTTGTCGCAGACATTCATTTTGATCATCGCCTTGCGATCCTCAGCGCCAAAAACGGCGCTCATAAAATAAGGGTAAATCCGGGTAACATCGGCGGAAAGGACAAAGTAAAAGAAGTTGTTGAAGTATTGAAAGATCTCGGATTGCCTGCTCGTATCGGCGTCAATGCAGGCAGTCTCGAAAAGGATCTTCTTGAGAAATACGGCAGACCGACAGCAGAAGCTATGGTTGAAAGTGCTGAAAGGCATATAGCCATGTTCAACGAATTTGACTATGACAATATTGCCGTATCACTCAAATCGAGCGACACAAAAATGACAATCGATGCAAACAGGCTCTTTGCGAAAAAATATGACTATCCGATACATCTTGGTGTGACGGAAGCCGGTTTTGGTGAAAGCGCCATTGTCAGGAGCGCTGTTGGCATCGGTTCACTTCTCATAGACGGCATCGGAGATACCATCAGGGTTTCTCTCACAGGCTCCCCCATTCCCGAGATCGAAGCGGGGAAAGAGATTCTCAAAGCATGCGGCCTCCTGAATGAAGGAATCCGTATTGTAAGCTGCCCCACATGCGCAAGATGCAAAACAGATACACTCTCCATAGTAAAGGAGATAAAAGAACTTACGGCACATATCAAAAAGCCGATCACAGTCGCTGTTATGGGCTGTTCAGTAAATGGTCCGGGAGAAGCTTCACAGGCTGATGTGGGCATCGCCTGCGGAAGAGAACAGGGCAAGTTGTTTGAAAAAGGACAGGTTGTTGCTACGGTGAAAAAAGCTGACTACACGAAAGTTCTCCTTGAAAGGATCAACGAACTTGCCGGAGAAAAATAAGATGAAGTTTATTTACGATCCGCATACACATACAAATTATTCACACGGGGACAACACTGTCGAAGAAATGGTAGAAAGTGCCGTACAGAAAGGTATGACGGAGATTCACATAACCGAACACGGCAATATGCACTGGTATGCAAGAAAGCTGAAAAAAGATGACTTTTTACGGATGAAGGATACTATATTCTCCCTCAGGGAAAAATATCCTCAGATAAAGATCGTTTTCGGCATTGAAGCAAACATAGTCTCCACCGACGGAGATCTTGATTTCAGTCCGGAAGATATGGAGATGTTTGACGTTGTTAACATGGGTTTTCACAGTCTTTGCAGAATGAAAAACCTGCGCTCATACATCAATATTCATCTGTGGGCAATACTTGCGTACAAACTGAAAATAAAGGCTTTTGAAAAACGCTCCGTAAAATACTGCACAAAAGCAATGCTGAATGCTCTGGAAAAATATGAAGTAAATATGATCACTCACCCCCAGAGCAATTACAAAACAGACCTTATATCTGTCGCAAAAATGTGTGAGAAAACAGGAACAATCTTTGAAATCAACAACTCAAGGAGCAAACTGAGCACAAAAGAACTTATGTCTGTAAAAGACATGAATATCCGTGTTGCATGCGGAAGTGACGCACATAAAGCCGAAGATGTGGCAAAATGCAATAATTCTCTCAAGATAATCGAAGAAAGCGGTATATCGCTTGATAAAGTAATAAACGTGGAGTAAGTATAATGAACGAATTTGTAAAAAAGATGGAAGAAGCTCTCCTTAACTTTCCAGTAATGGAATATGCTTTCTGCAAGACCGAAGAGATCGAATTCTCAAAATCCGTAAGATGGATATGTGAAAACGAATGTGAAAGATACGGAAAATCATGGGCATGCCCGCCAAATTTCGGCACAATTGATGAATGTGTGGAAAAATGCAAAGCATACGAACACTGCCTTATATTTTCTTCAATAGTGGAAGTCGACAGTTTCCAGAATTTTAACAGTTGCTTCAAAGTGAAGGCTGTACATGAAGAGCTGACTTATGAAATTGCAAAAGTATTCCGTGAAATGACAGATAACCCTCTCATTCTTTCATCGGGATGCCTTTTATGCGATGAGTGTTCTTATCCCGATGCTCCGTGCAGAAATCCGGAAAGAGCATTCCCTACCCTCGAAAGTCACGGAATAATGATCATTCCCGTTGCAGAAAAATACGGCATGAGCTTTGACTGCACAGAATTCACAATAACATATTTCTCAATGATATTCTTTAACGAAAAATAATTTTACTTCCCTGACCGTCGGAATTATTCCGACGGTCTTTTTATGTAAACGCAAAATTATCCTTCCGGAAATTTATCCATCAAACATTTCACAAATTAAAAATTGAATATTTATCAGACATAAAAAACATGCACGATTACATTTATTAGGGGTAATACTTTTATTCAAAACAGCTTAGACTAACCGATATTTTACACAAAATTTACCGACAAAAACGAATCTGTTTAAACGTTTACATATGTTGTAAACGTTTTTGTTTTCTATTTGTTAAAAATTGCAGTTCTCATACCGTTCAAATTATGCTAAAATACAAACATAAGGTCGGGACGTGTGTAAACCGCAATTTATTCGTATTTTAGCTCATAAGGCTTCGTAGTCATGACTCGTATTGTCACTTTTCTTCAGAATATGCGGGTTCATACAGAAATTATTGACACCGTTCACCTTGCCCATACATTGATATTTACGATTTTAACAAAAGCAGCTATGCCGTTTCTTGCACTGTTTTTGTTTAAATAAAATAACCTCCCGCATAGCGGGATAAATCAACAGGAGGATTAAATGTCAAAACAAGACACAATCACCAACTTTGATGCAGTTAAGAAAATCGTGGCTACATACAGAGATATGCCCGGATGCCTTATGACAATACTGCAGAAGACACAGGATGTATACGGCTATCTGCCTTTCGAACTCCAGAATGCAATCGCTGAAGAGCTTGACATTCCGGTATCAGAAGTTTACGGCGTAGCTACATTCTATTCACAGTTTTCTCTCGTCAAAAAGGGAGACTATCTCATCAGCGTATGTCTCGGTACAGCTTGTTATGTAAAGAGCTCTCAGCTTATTCTTGAAAGACTTGCTCTCGAACTTAACATCCCCGTTGGTTCAACAACAGAAGACTACAAATTCACACTCGAACCGACAAGATGTCTTGGTTGCTGCGGTCTCGCTCCGGTAATGACAATCAACGAAGACGTTTACGGCGGAATCGTTCCAAACGACATTCCTGATATTTTGGCAAAATATTAATTCTGCCGGATCTATTTAAATTGACAGGAGATTTCACAATGAAAAAAACTTCACAACAGTTACAGGAAATCAGAGAGGCGACACTTGCTAAGATCACTCTCAAAAATGACCAGACTCACAGAGTTCTGGTAGGACTTGCTACTTGCGGTCAGGCTGCAGGCGCACGCCCGGTTTATGATGAACTTAAAAAGATCGTAGCAGACAAAGGTCTTGACAAAGTACAGGTTGTTCAGACAGGATGCATCGGTCTTTGCCGTGTAGAACCCATCGTTGAAGTTCTCGAAAAAGACGGTTCAAAAACAACATACATCAATATGAACGCTGAAAAGATCGCTAAAGTTATCGACGAACACATTATCGGCGGTAAAATCGTTGATGAATATACTATTACAGTAGTTGACGGTACTCTTATCAGCCCGAAAATCATCGGTTAGGTCTAAGGAGGAATTATAATGGCAAACGTACATGAAATCAGAGTATGCGGCGGAACAGGCTGCCACAATAATAAATCAGCAGACCTTATCAAAGCTCTCAAAAAAGCTATCAGAGCTGCCGGTCTTACTGAAACAGTAAAAGTTGTAGAAACAGGCTGCTTCGGTCTTTGTGAAAAAGGCCCCATCGTTATGGTATGCCCTGAAGAAACATTCTACAGCCAGGTTGCTGAAGAAGACGCTGAAGAACTCATCAATTCTCACTTCGTAAAAGGTGAACTCTTCCAGAAACGTCTCTACAAAACAATCAAAGACGACATCAAGAGAAGAGCTTTCTCTGATACAGAATTCTATAAAAAACAGACACACATCGCTCTTAAAAACGGCGGTCTCATCGATCCGGAAAACATCGATGAATACCTCGCTGTAGGTGGTTACACAGCACTTGAAAAAGTACTTAAAGAAATGACACCGGCTGAAGTTGTTGACGTAGTTACAAAATCAGGTCTCCGTGGTCGTGGCGGCGGCGGATTCTCAACAGGACAGAAATGGAAATTCGCTATGCTCGCACAGGGCGACAAAAAATACGTTGCCTGCAACGCTGACGAAGGCGACCCGGGTGCATTCATGGACCGTTCAATCCTCGAAGGCGACCCGCATGCAGTAGTTGAAGCTATGGCTATCGCTGCATTCGCCATCGGCGCTGATGAAGGTTATGTATATGTTCGTGCTGAATACCCGACAGCAGTTAAACATCTCCAGAAAGCTATCGACGATGCTATGGAATACGGCCTCCTCGGTGAAGACATTCTCGGAACAGGCTTCAACTTCACACTCTCCATCCGTCTGGGTGCAGGCGCATTCGTATGCGGTGAAGAAACAGCTCTCCTCAACTCTATCGAAGGTCTCCGTGGTGAACCGCGTCCGCGTCCGCCGTATCCGGCAAACAAAGGCGTATTCGGTTGCCCGACAATCCTTAACAACGTAGAAACATACGCAAACATCACAACAATCATCAACGAAGGCTGGGAAAAATTCGCAGCTCTCGGTACAGAAAAATCAAAAGGTACAAAAGTATTCGCTATCGGTGGTAAGATCAACAACACAGGTCTCCTCGAAATCGCTATGGGTACAACACTCCGCGAAATCATCTTCGATATCTGCGGCGGTATCCCCAACGGCAGAAAATTCAAAGCAGCTCAGACAGGTGGTCCGTCAGGCGGATGTATCACAGAAAAGAACCTCGATGTACCCATTGACTATGACAACCTCGTAGCAATCGGCTCAATGATGGGTTCAGGCGGTCTCATCGTTATGGACGAAGACAACTGTATGGTAGACGTTGCAAGATTCTTCATGGACTTCATCGTTGACGAATCATGCGGTAAATGCCCGACATGCCGTATAGGTACAAAGAGAATGCTCGAAATCCTTGAAAAAATCTGCGAAGGAAAAGGCGAACTCGCTGACATCGACAGACTCCAGGATATCGCTCAGACACTTGCTAACGGTGCTCTCTGTGCACTCGGTCAGTCTGCTTCCAACCCGGTTCTCTCAACACTCGCACACTTCAAAGATGAATATCTTGCTCACATCGTTGACAAGAAATGTCCGGCAGGCGTATGCAAAAACCTCACAGATTACGTTATCCTCGAAGATAAATGTAAAGCTTGCGGCCTCTGCAGAAAGAACTGCCCGGTTGACGCAATCATCGGCGAAAACAAAGTTGTACATGTTATCGATCAGGAAAAATGTATTAAATGCGGTACATGTCTTGCAAACTGTGCATTCGATGCAATCATTAAAAAGTAGGAGGCACTTACAGTGGAAAAAATGGTAAATCTTAAAATTAACGGTATCCCCGTAACGGTGCCTGATGGAACAACAGTTCTTGAAGCTGCCAGAACACTTAACATAAAAATCCCTACACTCTGCTATCTTAAAGGTATCAACGAAATCGGCGCTTGCAGAATGTGCCTTGTAGAAGTTAAAGGCGCTAAAGCTCTCCAGCCGGCATGTGTATATCCGGTAGCTGAAGGTATTGAAATCCTCACAAACTCAGAAAGAGTTCGTAAGACAAGAAAGAAAAACCTCGAACTCATCCTTTCTGACCACAACAGAGAATGTACATCATGCATCAGAAGCAACAACTGTGAACTTCAGTCAATGGCTAAAGAACTTGGTCTTGAAGAAGTTACAATTTCAGGTGAAATTTCAGGCAGCCTCGTAGAAGTTAACACAGCTATCGTTCGTGACGAAAGCAAATGTATCTTCTGTAAGAGATGTATTGCTGTTTGTAACAAAGTTCAGAGCCTCGGCGCTCTCGCAGCTGCAAACCGTGGTTTCAAAGCTGTTGCACAGCCGGTATTCGGTAAAGCTCTTGAAGACGTTAACTGCATCCAGTGCGGTCAGTGTGTAATCAACTGCCCCGTTGGCGCACTTTACGAAAAAGACGAAACAGAAAAAGCTCTCTCATTCATCGACAATCCGAACCTCTACACTGTAGTAGTAACAGCTCCTGCAGTAAGAGCAGCTCTCGGTGAAGAATTCGGCTATGAAATCGGTACAGATGTAACAGGTAAGATGGTAACAGCAGGCAAGATGCTCGGATTCGACAAAGTATTCGACGTAAACTTCGCAGCTGACCTTACAATCATGGAAGAAGGCACAGAGCTTATCGGCAGAATCCAGAACGGCGGAACACTTCCGATGATCACATCATGCTCACCGGGTTGGATCAACTTCTGTGAAAAGAACTATCCGGAACAGCTCGCTCACCTTTCTACATGCAAATCTCCGCAGGGTATGATCGGTGCTCTCGTAAAAACACACTTCGCTAAGATGAACAATCTTGATCCGAAGGACATCAGAGTAATCTCTATCATGCCGTGTACAGCTAAGAAAACAGAAGTTGCTCGTCCGCAGCTTGCAAACAATGGTATGCCGGATATCGACGTAGTTCTTACAACACGTGAATATGCAAGAATCATCAAAGGCGCAGGCATCGACTTCAAGAATATTCCTGACTCAGCATTCGATGAATACTATGATGAAGGTACAGGCGCAGCTGTAATCTTCGGCGCAACAGGCGGCGTTATGGAAGCAGCTCTCCGTACAGCTATCGAAGTAATCACAGGCGAAGTTTCTGACAAAGTTGACTACCCGCAGGTTCGTGGTGTAGAAGGCATCAAAGAATTCGAAGTAACAGCAGGTGGACTCACACTTAAAGCTTGTGTAGCTCATGGTGGTGCTAACATCAAGAAAGTTATGGACGAAGTTAAAGCAGGCACAAGCCCGTATCACTTCATCGAAATCATGGCTTGCCCGGGCGGCTGTGTAAACGGTGGCGGTCAGCCGATCGTAGACGCTCAGACAAAAGCTGTTCTCGACATTCGTGCAGAAAGAGCTAAAGTTCTCTACAACAGAGATGCTAACAACCCGCTCAGAAAATCTCATGACAACCCGTCAGTCAAGAGAATTTACGAAGAATTCCTTGAAAAACCGAACGGACACGTTTCTCACGAACTTCTCCACACACACTACGAAGCAAAACCGAAATACAGATAAGTTTTGTAAGATAATTAATGCTCATACACAAGAGAGCCGATTCTCGGCTCTCTTTTTTTATAAAAAATAATATGTAGAATCTCCCCTGCCTTATAATTGAAAATGTTTTAATTATTATAAATATTTTTACAAAGTATATTGACAAATATTCAGATTTATAGTATCATTTAATCAGAAAAGAGGCTTAAAGCCTAAGGAGGTGTGAACCCGGTGGGCCAGATAGAATAACTGCCCGATTGAGAAGACAATAAAACATCAGACACAGATAAATTAAGGTGTTCCTGCAACATAAAGACATGTACGACAATAAAATTTAAACACAGGCAGAACACCGGATCAAAAGTTTGATCGATTCGAAACCTCCCCTTGCAAAGCATAATATGCAAGGATAAAAACAGATATAAACTCAATCGGGCAGTATAAAAATTCTCCTTTCTCCAAAGCTGACAAACATATACACAAGTCTCATTGCCGATAAATGATTCCTTGGAATCAAAATGCTTGTGCAAACAGTGTTTGTCGCATCAACCCAATTATATTACCGATTTGTTAATGAACATATGGCGAGGAATTGTCCGTCCTCGCCCTTTTAAATTGTGATTGTTTTGTGAACTGATGAACGATTATTGATTTTTGATATTATGTATAGTAAAATAATCCGGTATTATCAAAAGAAATGGAGATTTTATATGAAAAATGCTAAGAAAACCGTTTACCTTTATGTTGGAATTATTGTTTTGATCATTATGGCATTGATGTTCGTATTCCAGATCATCAACTATAACAACACAGTTGAAACATATGTTGCATCAGGATATGAAGAAGCTTATGTAAAAGAAATGCTTCCTTTCTGGGGAACACTTATGCCCGAATTTTCATCTATCATCACATCTTATGGACTTTTGGTTATTGTTGCATTCGGAATCAACAGTATTCTTAACGCAATTAAAAACGAAGATTATGTAGAAGACTTTGATGCTGAAGACTTCCTTGATGCTGTCGCTGACAAAATCTTCGATGACGAGGATGACGATGATAAAAAAGAAGCAGAAAAAGACGAGCTTGAAGATGTAATTGAAGATGCTGTTGAAAAAGCAGTTGCGGAAGCCGTGAAAAACACAGGAAATAAATAATCATAAAACAAAATAACTCGCCAAAACATTGACGAGTTGTTTTATTTTTTGTGTTAATTATTTTAATCCGGGGAGAAGTTTTCTGTAAACCGGCATAATACCAATCTTATCGGGAGTCTGCTCCGGAAGTTGCCAGAAGTCATAGCCCGGATAATTATTCCCTTCTACGATACACGGTCCGTCAACTGTAAGAGCAACATCCCAGCCAACATGACGCATTTCCTTTATTTCCTTAGCAGCTTCAAGGCAAAGCTCCACTGCTTCATTTATGTATGGAAGCTTATATCCATCAAAGACGATCCCTGTCCATGGATGCCTGTCAAGAACTTCAAGCCTGCTTGTATGTGCTACCCCTGTAAGGCATGACGTCTCTCTGTCAACAACAACACACATTCCACCATTCTCAAGATTATCTACGAATTTACCATTATCCCCCATCTTGAATGTACAATACATACAGTGAGGAACACCACTGTCATCAACGAGTGTAACAATACGAAGTGAATTGATTGCAAGCGGATACAATTTGCTTACATCAGGATGCTGAACGATTGCCTGCTCCAGAAGACCGAATTTTTTTTGCGGATCAAGAACGTACTCTTTCAGCTGTTCCATTGATTCAAAATCGCTCACATTGAGTTTTTCAATGCCCCTGCCGCTCACACCGTTGTTAGGTTTTGCAAAGATAATTTCTTTATCTTTACAGAACGCTGTGAGATTCTCAAGCGTAAGTTCTTCTGTACGCAGAACATCTCTTTTCATATATTTTGCAAAACGCTTTGAAAATTCGTCTTTATCCTGAAACACATAGTCAAACGCATCGTTGTTGCAAAGTGAAATGATCTTTTTGTTACGCAATCTGGTAACATATGTATCTCTTTTAGCGGCATCCAACTCATAAAATGCAAATATAGCATAATCGTGATATCCAGCACCATAACGTATGGCACACCATATCATATCAAAAAACATGAATATCTTTGATTTGCCGCATCTTTCTTTACAAATATTGAGCACCTTGTTCATTTTTTTGAATCTTGCACCCGAAAGTACTCTCAATAAATATTTTATCCTGTTCATATATCTCTCCTTATACTACATGATAATATATCACAAATTCCGACAAAAGACAAGGTGAACCGCATTATCATAATATGTAAAAATCTCCGGTGTGTCATCACACCGGAGATCTGTTTTTTGTTATTTAGAAATACTACTTCAGAACGATGTTATAGATCTTGCCCGGAACGTAGATTTCTTTTACTACTGTCTTTCCGTTCATATAACCTTTAACTATGTCGTCTTCTCTGACAGCTGCCATTACAGCATCGTTGTCAGCATCTTTGCTTACATTCACTTTTGTACGGAGTTTGCCGTTGATCTGAACAGGAATTTCAACAACAGCTTCAACCATCTTGGATTCATCATACTTCGGCCATGCGACAGCTGAGATCATTCCGTCAAATCCCTTCATTTCCCAGAGTTCTTCCGTAATGTGCGGAGCAATGGGGTTGAGAAGAATGAGGAATGTTCTGAATTCGTCTCTCGTTACGCTGCCTTTGTCTGTGAATGCATTTAAAAGGCTCATGAGCGCTGCAATTGCTGTATTGAACTTCAGGTTGTCAATATCCTGAGAAACCTTTTTGATAGTCTGATGCATGCTTACTTCAAGATCTTTTGAGTATCCACCTGCATCATTTACGATCTCGCAGAGATTGAATACTCTGTCAAGGAATCTCTTGCATCCTCTGAGACTGTTTTCACTCCACGGGGCTGTCTTTTCGAAGTCACCGATGAACATTTCGTATGTTCTGAGAGTATCTGCACCATAGTTCGCAACAACTTCATCAGGATTTATAACGTTTCCTCTTGATTTACTCATCTTGGAACCGTCAGAACCGAGAATCATACCATGTGATGTTCTCTTTGCGTACGGTTCTTTTGTGGGAACCACACCGATGTCATAGAGGAATTTATGCCAGAAACGTGAATACAGAAGGTGAAGTGTTGTGTGTTCCATACCACCGTTATACCAGTCTACCTGATCCCAGTATTCAAGCGCTTCCTTGCTTGCAAGGGCTTCGTCATTATGCGGATCCATATATCTGAGATAATACCAGCTTGATCCTGCCCACTGAGGCATTGTGTCGGTTTCTCTCACAGCGTGACCGCCGCACTGCGGACAAGTTGTTTCATACCATTCAGGCATATTTGCAAGCGGAGATTCGCCGTTGTCTGTCGGCTTGTAGTTTTCAACATCCGGAAGTTCGAGCGGAAGTTCGCTTTCGGGAATAGCTACCCAGCCACATTTATCGCAGTTAACAAGGGGTATCGGTTCGCCCCAGTATCTTTGTCTTGAGAATACCCAGTCACGGAGCTTATAGTTTACCTGACGATGACCGATCTTCTTTTCTTCCATCACTTCGATCATCTTAGCAATGGCATCTTCTGATTTGAGCCCGTTGATGAATCCTGAGTTAATGCACACGCCATCTTTTGAAGTGAATGCGCCTTCTTCGATATTGCCGCCGCTGATAACTTCAATGATGGGAAGGTCAAATTTCTTTGCAAATTCGTAGTCTCTTTCATCATGTGCGGGAACAGCCATAATAGCGCCCGTTCCATATGTCATGAGAACATAATCCGAAATAAAAATCGGAATAATTTCTTCGGAAATGGGATTTACCGCATTGAGGCCGTCGAGTTTTACACCGGTCTTGTCTTTTGCAACTTCAGAGCGTTCGAAATCGGATTTTTTAGCAGCTTCTTCTCTGTAAGCGAGCACATCTTTGATATTTCTGATCTCATCAGCATATTTGTCAATAAGCGGATGTTCCGGAGAGATTACCATATATGTGCAACCGAAAATCGTATCCGGACGTGTTGTGAATACTGTAAGCACGTCTTCTTTGCCTTCGAGTCTGAAATCAACCTGCGCACCGTCACTTCTTCCGATCCAGTTGATCTGACTTGTTTTTACTCTTTCAATATAATCAAGGCCGTCAAGATCATCAATAAGTCTCTGTGCGTATTCAGTGATCTTAAGCATCCACTGATTCTTGACTTTTCTTACAACTTCCCCACCACAACGTTCACATACACCGTTTACAACTTCTTCGTTTGCAAGGCCAACCTTACATTCTGTACAGAAGTTAATGGGGAATTCCTTTTTATATGCAAGACCCTTCTTGAAGAGTTGTAAGAAGATCCACTGTGTCCATTTATAATATTTCGGATCTGTAGTATCTATTTCTCTTGACCAGTCAAATGAATATCCGAGAGACTTGAGCTGGCTCTTGAAGTGCGCAATATTATCTTTTGTAACAGTCCTCGGATGAATACCGGTCTTGATCGCATAGTTTTCTGTGGGAAGACCGAAAGCATCCCAACCCATGGGGAAAAGCACATTGTATCCTTCAAGGCGTTTCTTTCTTGAAACGATGTCAAGTGCTGTATACGGACGAGGATGACCTACATGAAGACCCTGTCCGCTCGGATACGGAAATTCTACCAAAGCATAAAACTTCGGTTTGTCCGATTCGTTCGGAGCGTGGAATGTGTTGTTTTCATCCCAGACGCCCTGCCATTTCTTTTCAATTTTCGCAAAATCGTATCTCATAAAAGTACCTCTTACTCTTTATAACGAATTATCTTTTACGGTGCTGTGTTCTTCAGAAAAAGCACTACCTGATATTATACACCCAAACACAATTTTTTTCACTAAAAATATACAATATTTTGCATAGAATTCGTACTTTTTTGCATTTTTTAAATGCTCCATATGTTTAGGGAGCATATGGAGCATAACATTTATTATCAGTTGTTGATTTCTTCCGTAACAAAGGGATTGATTATCTTGATATACGTTCCCTTCATACCCAGTGAGCGCGTCTGGATAACGCCTGCACTTTCAAGCTTTCTGAGTGCGTTTGAAATAACGGAGCGTGTAATTCCCACCTCTTCCGCTATTACGCTTGCAACAATATGCCCTTCTTCTCCGTCGAGCTCTTTGATAATGAGTTTCACTGCAGAAAGTTCAGAATAAGAAAGTGTGGAGAATGCCATTTTTACCGTTGTTTTCTGTGCGATGGAATTCTTGTAGTTTTCTTCTTCGTTCTTGAGCATTTCCATTGCTATGATTGCCGAAGCATACTCACACATAATAATGTCATCCATCGAGAATTCTTCGCCATACTTACACAGAACGAAGCTTCCGAGTCTTTTGCCAAGACCAAAGATAGGAATTACAGTAAGGTATCTGTCTGTAAAAATACAGTCACCTTTGTCACCGTATGTGCATTTCGGATTCTTCAAATACATATTAGGTTCTGTATCTGTGCATGACATAAGCTGTGAGTTGAATTCATCGTCAAATGATGTAACGCTTTCAAGATTATCATTGTTGATCTTGCAGTCATATTTCGTACTTGTTTCGTATGCGAGGATATTTCCGACAATATCCACAACATAGCAGTTAAGATCGAGAATATCGCTGATCTCCTTTGACAACTGCTTGAATGACACATCTTCGATTGCCGAGCGTTTCAGAATTTCGTTGAGTTTACGAATTTTGATTAATAATTCTTGCATTTAGAGACTCCTTTTAATTCACAAAATTATAAAATATATTTGCCTGTATCGTTAATAAATTCTTCCTCTTCAGCCTTGAATCTGCTCTGTACATATTCTTTCGTAATAACAAATTCTTCGCAGTCATATTCCGGAGCATAGAAGGAAATTTCCTCGAGAAGTTTCTCAATTACAGTAAACAGACGTCTTGCGCCGATGTTTTCCTTCGTTTCATTTTCAAGATATGCCATTTTCGCGAGATAGTTAAGTGCTTCTTCCTCAAATATAAGCTCTACACCTTCTGTTCTGATAAGTTCCGTATACTGTTTGATAATGGCATTCTGCGGCTGTGTGAGGATATTTCTGAAATCTTCTTCCGTAAGGTTGTTAAGCTGGACCTTTATTGGGAAACGTCCCTGAAGTTCCGGAATAAGATCGGATACTTTTGCAGTATGGAATGCACCTGCACCGATAAACAGAATATAATCTGTCTTTACAGAACCGTATTTTGTGTTTACCGTACATCCTTCCACGATTGGGAGAATATCTCTCTGAACACCTTCCCTGCTGACTTCCGGTCCTGAGCCTTTATATGAACTTGAAGCGATCTTGTCTATTTCATCGAGGAATATTATTCCTTCGTTTTCAGCAAGGCGAAGTCCTTCTTCAACGATTGCATCTTCATCGATGAGACGTGAACTTTCCTCGTTCATGAATATCTGTCTGGCATGAGAGACTGTCGTTCTTCTCTTTTTCTTTTTCGCAGGGAAAAGTCCTCCGAGCATTCCTCCGATATTCATATTTATTTCATCAGCATCTCCGCCGTTGCCGATTGAGCCGATAGGTATAGACTGATTTTCGTCAACGAGGATCTCTATCATATAATCTTCAAGATGACCTGCAAGGAGCTCTTCGCGAAGTTTGTCTCTTCTTGATGAGAGTTCTTCATACTTTTCACTGCTCATAGGCTCATCCTGAACAGGCTTGCCATTCACTGAACCAAACATCATTTCGTAAGGTGAACGTTCTCTGCGTTCTTCTTTCTTTTTGAGAGGAGCAATGGCATCAAGAAGTCTTTCATCAACAAGCTCTTTTGCTTTTTCGCTGACCTTGTCTACTTCTCTCTGTCTTACCATTCTTATAGAAGTGATGACAAGATCCCTGATCATTGATTCAACATCTCTGCCGACATAGCCTACTTCCGTAAATTTCGTAGCTTCGACTTTTACAAACGGAGCATCAACGAGTTTCGCAAGTCTTCTTGCGATTTCTGTTTTACCGACACCGGTAGGACCCATCATGATAATGTTCTTCGGCGTAATCTCATCACGCATTTCTTCCGAAAGCTGTTTTCTGCGGTAGCGGTTACGCAGGGCAATAGCCACACTCTTTTTGGCTTCCGTCTGACCGATAATATACTTATCAAGCTCTTTGACTATTTTTGAAGGAATAAGATCTATCATGCTGCCTCCTATAATGTAATGACTTTGATGTTGTCATTTGTATAAACGCAGATCTCGGAAGCGATCTTCATGGAATTTTTAACAATCTCTTCCGCAGACATATCCGTATGGCGTGAAAGTGCTCTTGCTGCAGCCATGGCATACATTGATCCGGATCCCACGGATGCTACACCATCATCAGGCTCAATAACCTCGCCTGTACCGGATATGATAAGTATACTTTCGCTGTCGCAGGCAATAAGCATTGCATCAAGTTTGCGCATTATACTGTCGCCTCTCCACTGTTTAGCCAGTTCTATGGCACTTCTCTGAAGATTTCCCCCGTATTGCTCGAGTTTACCTTCAAACTGTTCACTCAGTGAAAAAGCATCTGCAACACTTCCGGCAAAACCAACGGCTACTTTACCGCCGTAGAGGGTTTTTACTTTCTGCGCTGAGTGCTTCATAACAGTGGCTTCTCCGAGAGTTACCTGCCCGTCACCACCGATAGCTATTTTGCCGTCTTTCTTTACGGCAAGGATCGTTGTTGCACGCATCATTTTATTTTTATTTCTCCTGTATAAAATAAGTAATTTATTGACTGAAACACAATGTAATTATTTTACCACAATAATATATGATTTCAAACACCGGAATGATAAATTTTCACAATTTTATCATCAATTAATTATTTTCTAATATTTCTGACAATTTATAAGCCACTTTTACGATTAAGATTTATTATAAATTTGACAATTTGATTAAATTTTGATTAAATACACCGCTATTGCTTGACAAAATGTGAAAATATGCTACAATACTATTAGCACTCAAAAGAGACGAGTGCTAAAAACGAGAAAAATATCATATAATAAATATTAATGACACACAGGAGGCTAAATATGAATTTACAGCCATTAGCAGACAGAGTAGTGCTTAAAACAAAGCTTACGGAAACAAAAACACAGAGCGGACTTTTCATGCCGGAAACATCACAGGAAAAATCTCCGGAAGCAACAGTAGTTGCTGTAGGTCCCGGTGCAGTAAGCGCAAACGGCACACTTATCCCCATGACAGTAAAAGTCGGCGACACAGTAATCTACGCTGATTTCGCAGGAAAAGAAATTACAGCAGGCGGAGAAAGCTATCTCATCGTAAGAGAAGCTGATATTCTCGCTATCATTAAATAATTAACATAAATTATTATTCGGAGGACAGAAATTATGGTAAGACAGATCAAATACGGCGCTGACGGCAGAGAAGCCCTCATGGGCGGCGTTGATAAACTTGCAAATGCCGTAAAAGTCACACTCGGCCCCAGAGGAAGAAACGTTGTTATCTGGAAACAGTTCGGAATTCCCCAGATCATCAATGACGGTGTTACAATCGCAAAAGAAATCGAAGTAGAAGATCCGTATGAAAATATGGGCGCACTCCTTATCAGGGAAGTTGCATCTCAGGCAAACGATGAAGCAGGTGACGGAACAACAACAGCAACAGTTCTCGCTCAGGCAATCATCAGAGAAGGCCTCAAAAACCTCACAGCAGGCGCAAACCCGATAATCCTCAAAAAAGGCATCGAAAAGGCTGTTGATACAGTAGTTGAAGAAATCAAGAAACAGGCAAAACCTGTTACAAGCAAAACAGAAATGGCTCAGGTAGCAGCTATCTCTGCAAATGATGCGGGTATCGGAGAACTTATTTCCGAAGCAATGGATAAAGTAGGTCCGGAAGGCATCATCACTATCGAAGAAGGCAAATCAACAAAAGTAGAACTCAACTTCACAGAAGGTATGCAGTTTGACAGAGGATATATCTCACCGTATTTCGTAACAGATACAGAAAAGATGGAAGTAAATTACGAAAATCCGTATATCCTTCTTACAGACAAAAAAATCTCTCTTGCAGCAGATATCATGCCTATCGTAGAAGAAGTTGCTAAAAACGGTCTTAATCTTCTCATCGTTGCTGAAGATATTGAAGGCGAAGCACTTCAGCTTCTCGTTCTCAACAAGATCAGAGGTATCCTCAACGTCGCAGCAGTAAAAGCTCCGGGATTCGGTGACAGAAGAAGACTTATGCTTGAAGACCTCGCTATGCTCACAGGCGCAAACATGATCAGCCAGCAGCTCGGCATGGATATCAAGACAGCAACTCTCGATGACTGCGGAAGATGCCGTTCACTCAAGATCAACAAAGACACAACGATTCTCGTTGAAGGCATTGGCGATCCTGTAAGAATCAAAGAAAGAGCGATGCAGATCAAAAACGAAATCGCCGAAACAACAAGCGAATACGATCGTGAAAAACTTCAGGAAAGACTCGCTCGTCTTGCAGGCGGCGTTGCTGTAATCAACGTAGGTGCGGCAACAGAAACAGAAATGAAAGACCGCAAATACAGAATTGAAGACGCTCTCAATGCAACAAGAGCTGCTGTTGAAGAAGGTATCGTAGCAGGCGGCGGAACAGCTCTTATCCAGGCTATCCCGGCTGTTGATGCCCTTATCGCAACACTCGAAGGCGACGAAAAAACAGGCGCACAGATCATCAGAAGAGCTATGGAAGCTCCGCTCCGTCAGATCGCTGAAAACGCAGGTGTTGAAGGAAGCATTATCGTAAATCACCTTCTCACAGACAAACAGGGCCTCGGCTTCGATGCTTACGAACTCGAATACAAAGATATGATCGCAGCAGGTATCACAGACCCGGCAAAAGTAACAAGAAGCGCTATCCAGAACTCAGCTTCTATCGCTTCAATGTTCCTCACAACTGAAGCAGTTGTTGCCAACGTTCCGCAGCCGGAAGCTCCCATGAATCCGCAGCAGATGTATTAATCTGAAATATCCACAAAGGGCACCTAACAGGTGCTCTTTTTTTATGTTTTCGCATAGTGTGCCGGTACAGATTGCCGTTTCAGTAATGATTACAGCGGCTGTACGGGATATTGCGATACCATTTGCATACATTTCGTATTTTCCAAAAGTTTTCTTATCTCCACAGCCCCACCCACCCTCTTGTCGCGACACTGCATGTCGCAAAAGGCGGTAGGTGGGAACAGATAGTTTTGTTTATTGCACAAATAAACAAGTGATGGTATAAAAATACCACCACCCCAAAATAAAAGGATTCAGACAAGCATTACAGATGAAATAACAAAGAGCCGCTTTCCAGCGGCTCACTTAAACTAATTATAATAACGTTAATGCGCAGTATGAATTGCTCATAGACGGGTGCGGATTTTGATGCGGCGGAGGGAGCTTACTCTCCCGTAAGTGACCGACGACGCAACAAAAACAATCCTGTATATGACGATTCAGACAAGCATTTTGAACCAGTTTTTATTGTAATCTATAAGCCCCTCACTTTTAAGCTTGCTCAGTTCAGCACTCATTGCGCTTCTCTCAACACCGAGATAATCCGCGAGAGTCTGCCTGTCATATGATATTGTAAACTCATCACTTCCTGCTTTCTTCGCTTCATGAAGAAGGTATGTCATAAGCTTGTCTTTTGTACTTCTCTGCGATGTAACATCTATTTTTTTATCGAAGGACATATTCTTTGACGCAACTATCCTGAGAAGATTCTGTATGAGTCTGCTGTGAAACTCACATGCATTGTTGCAGACTGTGAGGATCCGTTTACAGTTGATAAACATAACCTCTCCTTTTGTTGCAGCTATCATACTACAGGGCATCACTTCAACACCGGCACATGCAAAAGTCTCTGCAAAAAGCTCTGACGGTTCAATATGCATGATAATGCTTCTGTTACCGTTTATGTCATCACGAATCATATGTACTGCTCCCGAAAGCACAATCCCCACATCATTTGCCGGCTCACCTTCTTCAAGTATCACCTGATTTTTTTCCACAGCTCTGACTTCTACACCGAGACAATCAAGCACATCTCCGAGGATATTTGTATCTATGCCTTCAAACAACGGACATTTTGTCAAAACTTCGAAATATTTTTTCATAAAACTCTCCTTTGTTGGATTTCCAACAGACTTACAGCCTGTAATATATTATACTCTAATCACAAAAGAAAAGAAACCTCAAAATAAAAACGGAGGTAAATAAAATGATAAGAAAAATCATTACAATAGATAAAAACAAATGCAATGGTTGCGGGTTGTGTGTGGATGCCTGCCACGAAGGAGCAATCGGTCTCGAAGAAGGTAAGGCAGTACTACTCAGAGACGACTACTGCGATGGTCTTGGCGATTGCCTACCGGCCTGCCCGATGGATGCAATATCCTTCGAGGAAAGAGAAGCCCTCGCTTACGACGAAGAGGCCGTAAAAGAAAATATGAAGAAAAAAGCTCATACAAAGAAATCGGAAACGGAAGAAAACGTAAAAGTAACGTCAAAGCTGACAAACTTCCCGGTTCAGATAAAGCTCGTCTCTGAGGAAGCTTATTTTCTTAAAGACAGTGAACTTCTCATCGCTGCAGACTGCACAGCGTTCGCATACGGCAACTTTCACAATGATTTCATGAAGGATAAGGTAACGCTCATCGGGTGCACAAAGCTTGATGATACGGATTATACAGAAAAGCTCACGAATATCTTCAGAGCAAACAATATCACTTCAGTCACCGTAACAAGAATGCAGGTTCCCTGTTGCGGAGGCATGGAAAACACAGTAAAGAAGGCGCTTGACAACGCCGGAAAAGAACTTCCCCTCAGAGTAGTGACAATCTCCTCCTCGGGAGCAATAATCAACGACGTAAACTATTAAAAATAACAATAAAAAATTTAAAAGCGAATAAATATAAGAACAGGAGACTCAATATGGAAAAGAAAATGTTTTGCTTTCAGTGTGAACAGACAAAAGGTTGCGTAGGATGCGACGGAAATGCAGGTGTATGCGGAAAAACAGCGGAAACTGCAAATTTACAGGATAAACTCACAGGTGCACTCATCGGCCTTGCAAGAGCTACAGACACACTTGAAAAATCACTTGAACTTGATAAACTCGTAATGGAAGCACTCTTTGCAACACTTACAAACGTAAACTTCAACGATGAAGAAATCGTTGCTCTTACAGAAAAAGTATATGATGCAAAGAAAAAAATCGCAGAATCATGCAATGTATGCACAGAACCCTGCGGTAAAGGCGAAGATTATGATATGAATCTTCTCTGGAATGCAGATGAAGATATCCGCTCACTCAAATCACTCATTCTCTTCGGCGTAAGAGGTGTTGCTGCATACGCTTACCACGCAGCTGTTCTCGGTTACAACGACAAAGATGTAAACAACTTCATTTATAAAGCTCTCTTCGCAGTAGGCGAAGACTGGGGTATGGATGAGCTTCTTCCCATCGTTCTCGAAGTAGGTGAAGTAAACCTCAAATGTATGGAACTTCTCGACAAAGCTAATACAGAAACATACGGCAATCCCGTACCGACAGAAGTATCCCTCACAGTTGAAAAAGGTCCGTTCATCGTAATCACAGGACACGACCTCTATGACCTCAAAAAACTTCTCGAACAGACAGAAGGAAAAGGCATCAATATCTATACACACGGTGAAATGCTTCCGGCACACGCATATCCGGAACTCAAAAAATACCCGCATCTCAAAGGCAACTTCGGTACAGCATGGCAGAATCAGCAGAAGGAATTTGAAAACCTTCCGGCACCGATTCTCTGGACAACAAACTGCCTCATGCCACCGAGAGCAAGCTACAAAGACAGAGTATTCACAACATCTATCGTATCATTCCCTGATGTAACACACATCGGAGATGACAAAGACTTCACACCGGTTATTCAAAAAGCTCTCGAACTTGGCGGATATGCTGAAGATCAGAACTTCACAGGTATGAATGGTGGAAACAAAGTGATGACAGGCTTCTCACATTCTGCAGTACTCGGAATCGCTGATACAGTTATCAATGCAGTTAAAGCAGGCGCAGTTAAACACTTCTTCCTTGTAGGCGGATGCGACGGCTCAAGAACAGACAGAAGCTACTACAGAGACTTCGTACAGGCTACACCGGAAGACACGATCGTTCTCACACTCGCTTGCGGCAAATACCGCTTCAACGACCTTGACCTCGGAAACATCGGCGGAATCCCCAGAATCCTCGATATCGGACAGTGCAACGATGCTTACGGCGCAATCAAGATCGCTGTAGCTCTCGCAGAAGCATTCGGATGCGGAGTAAATGACCTTCCGCTCTCAATGGTACTCAGCTGGTACGAACAGAAAGCAGTATGTATCCTTCTCACACTGCTCTACCTCGGAATCAAAGACATCCTCCTCGGACCGTCACTTCCGGCATTCGTATCCCCCAACGTACTCAACTTCCTCGTTGAAAAATTCAACATCGCACCGATCTCAACAGTGGAAGAAGATATGAAAAAACTCCTCGCTCAGTAATTGAGCATACTTAAAAAGGCGAACTGTGTTCGCCTTTTTTTATTTGTTTTCATATATATACTTCATAAGATCATCAAAATCTCCGTTTGGATATACGGAAATATCTTCGTCGTATCTGTTGATAAGATATTTTGTAAGAAGAAACACTTTCATCCCGAGTTTTACCGCAGACATATCATCGGACACATCATTTCCCACCATAATACATTCTTCGGCCTTCAGATTACATTTATCAAGAATCTCTTTATAATAACCCTGATTCGGTTTACAGAAATATGAATTTTCGTATGTGGTATACAGTTCAAAGTCTTCCGGCTGAAGTCCTGCCCATTTTATGCGGCTCTCAGTTGCCAGAGGCGGAAATATTGGATTCGTAGCAAGAATCACACGAAATCCGTCTTTTTTCAGCTTTCGGACTGTATCAGCGGCTTTCGGATCAAATCCGCAGGTGTGCTTAACATTCTGAAAATCCGTACGGTAGAACTCATCGAATATTTCCATGTCATCTTTATACCTGCCATCAAATTTGCCTTCGAAACTTTCCCAGAACACTTCGTCATTGCGTTTTGTCCCATCATTGTTGATCATAAAACCTGTTCCGTCCCACACAGCCTTCGCAAGCTCTCGGGCATCGTATCCGTAAGGAACCATATATTTGGACAATCTTCCGAGATAATCCATAGTAAAGGCTTTCTGGTCCATAGGAAGAAGTGTGCCGTCAAGATCAAATAAAACTGCAGTAATAGTCATTATAATTTCTCCCATACTGTTAACCGAGCTTAAAGATAATGCAGCTCGCATGATATTAATTATACCATATGAACTGACACAAACAAATACCTGTTACAAACAAAAAACAAAAGGCAGTATAAACTGCCTTTACTACAACAAAATGTTTAAAGATTCGATATTTCTTCCTGATCTACTGTCACAATTCCTTGTGTTCTGAGAGCTGCAGCTGCTTTTGTATCATCTTCGACACGGAAAATCATATACGCATGTTCAGCTTCTTTTCCGCCGAGGAAAGCGTACATATATTCTACATTAATTCCTGCATCAGAGATGATCTTCAATACTTTATGAAGTCCTCCCGGCTCATCCGGTACAGATACGCCGAGAACAGGTGTTACAGAGTGAACATAACCTTCGTCTGCAAGAACTGCTGCCGCATCAAAAATATCGTCAACGATAATTCTTGCAATGCCGAAATCCTTTGTTTCAGCAAGGGAAAGAGCTCTCATGTCAACATTGTGCTTTGCGAGTACTTCTGTCATAGCGCAGAGGGAACCCGGTTTGTTTTCCAAAAATACAGATATTTGCTTAATACTCATCTTTTTATCTCCTGTTAAATTTTACGTTTGTCGATAACACGTACTGCTTTACCTTCGCTGCGGACGATTGACTTCGGAGCAACCAAAGTAACTTTAGCTGTAAGACCAAGCATAGAACGAAGGTCTGCAACGAGTTCTTTCTGCATACGGTCGATTTCGCCGAGGTTGTCTGTGAACATTGCCGGTGTCATTTCTACATGAACATCGAGAGTATCTGTGTTCTTGACTCTGTCTACGATGATCTGGTAGTTAGCAGCATAGCCGTTGTTGAGAAGAACTGTTTCGATCTGTGACGGGAACACATTTACACCACGGATAATAAGCATATCATCACTTCTGCCCATAGGTTTACTCATCTTGATGTGAGTACGTCCGCAAGAGCATGCTTTGCGTGTGAGTGTGCAGATGTCTCTTGTTCTGTAACGGAGAAGCGGGAATGCTTCTTTAGTGATGGCTGTGAATACCAGTTCCCCTGTTGATCCTTCAGGAAGAACTTCTCCTGTGTCAGGATCGATAACTTCAGCGATGAAATGGTCTTCGTTTATGTGCATACCTGTCTGTTCTGAACATTCGAATGCAACACCGGGGCCTGAAAGCTCTGTAAGGCCGTAAATGTCATAAGCCTTGATACCGAGTGTGTTCTGAATATCCTGACGCATTTCTTCACTCCATGCTTCAGCACCGAAAATACCTGCCTTAAGAGGAATCTGATCAGGTGTAAGCCCCATTTCCTTCATTGATTCGCCGAGATATGCGGCATATGACGGTGTGCAACAGAGGATTGTTGCCTGAAGGTCCTGAATGAACATAATCTGACGTTCTGTGTTTCCTGAAGATGTAGGGATAGTAAGACATCCTACTTTGTGACTTCCGCCGTTGAGACCCGGGCCACCTGTGAAGAGACCGTATCCATATGATACCTGACATACGTCTTCGTCTGTACCTCCTGCAGCCATGATAGCTCTTGCGCAGCAGTCTTCCCAGAGGTCGATATCGTGCTGTGTGTAAAATGCTACTACTCTCTTTCCTGTTGTGCCTGATGTAGACTGAATTCTTACGCAGTCTTTAAGGGGTTTACCCATAAGTCCGTAAGGGTAAGCTTCGCGAAGGTCAGCTTTTGTGATGAACGGAAGTTTGTGAAGGTCATCTCTGCCCTTGATATCATCCGGTGTAAGTCCTTTTTCTTCCATTTTCTTACGGTAGTAAGGCACATTATCCCATACATGTTTTACCTGTTTTACGAGGCGTTCATTCTGCCACTGTTTGATCTGTTCGTGGCTTGCAGTTTCAATTTCTGGTTGATAGTAGCGTTTTTCCATTTATATATTTCTCCTTGTTCAGTGTGTGTTAATCATTAATTCTGTCCGTCCGGAATTGATATCCGTATTTTAGCACCGCGGTTTAGTCATGTCAACACATACAAGGAAAAAACATTTCAAACATTCAGAATATTCAGCTTATATACACCTTACATTCATACAACACACACCTTTTATTCACATAATATTCACATTTCTCATTTTTATGACAAAATCATACATTTCCTACCAGAGATCCTGCTTCTGAAGTATCTGCATAGCCTCTTCGTCTCCTGCCTGAGCAGCTTTTTCAAACCATTCTCTGGCCTTCTTTTTATCCGGAGAAAGATCCGGAGCTCCTTTAAGATAGATGTAAGCAAGGTTAAACATAGCGTCTATCACGCCGTTATTTCCTGCCTGAGTATACCAGTACACAGCTTCCTCAATATCATATTTGAACGGTCCATAGTGAGAAGGGTCCGCCTTTTGCCTTGCAAGCTCATACTGACATTCCGCATTTCCGTTGTTTGCTTCTGAATAATAAAAGTCAACAGCATGTTTCACTTTGAACCAGTTACTGCCTTCTCCGTTGATACCGTGCATAGCAGACATCATAAGAATATTCAGTCCTGCAGGACTGTCAAATTTTTCCACAAGGTTCACAGAATCTTCATGCCCTTGCTCTGCAGCTTTCCTGAACCACTCCATCGCTTTTTCAGGTTCTGCATACACGCCTCCATCGCCCCATCGATAGCACATTCCAAGCTCATACATCGCCTGAACATGTCCCATTTCCGCAGCTTTTTTGAGAAACTCATATGCATAAGCCTCGCCTGCATCACCGAGTTCTCTGTTAAAAAGACGCATACCTACTTCGTAATTGTACTGAGCTTTGTCTCTCGCCACATTACCTGCCATATGAAGTGAGTAGATACTTTCCTGGATTGTGTTCATGATCTTTCTCCCGTATAACAGATTTATTTTATATTCTTTCCGAATTCTTTCATTTCTTCAAGGTTCTTTGCGCTTTTCTGATCTCCGCCGAAGAATTTTTTCACACCGAGATTTTCACCGCCGAAATAATTCACCATTGATGTATACTGATAGATTATCCCGTTGACAACATTTTCACTGCCGGAGCTGAGGATAAGTGCGTATTTTTTTGCAGACAGCTTTGGAAACGGATAGAATCTTGTTATAGCTGACTGCATCTGTCCCGTGAATCCCCAGTAATAGACAGGGCTTGCAAACACAACCATATCAGCTTCAGCAAGAAGCGGGTACACTTTCTGCATATCATCATTCTGTACACATACTCCTTTGTTTTCACCTTTGCAGTATTTGCAGTCCTTACAACCTGCGATGTTCATTTTTCCGATATTCAGGATTTGCACAAAATGTCCGTTTTCTTTTACCCCATCCGCAAATGCCTTGCAAAGAGCCGATGTGTTTCCGTTTTCTCTCGGGCTTCCGTTTAAAATTGCAATTTTCATTATCTTCTCCTTTTGATTTTATGCATTATTATTTTCAATTAAATTATAACACAAATAAATTTACAGCACAATAAAGTAAAAAATCCGGAAGACCTGCCATCTTCCGGAAATATTATATAATTATTTTATTTCTGTTTTTCAAAATATTCTTTCATAAGCTTTACAACAACAGGTGTAAGCAGGAATACACCGATAAGGTTGGGGATAGACATAAGTCCGTTAAATGTATCTGCAATACCCCAGATAAGATCAAGGCTTACTGTAGCACCGAGGATAGCTGTAAGTGAGTAAAGAACCTGGAATCCTCTTATAACCTTTTCCCCAAACAGGAATTCCGCACATCTTGCACCGTAAAGTCCCCATCCGATAATTGTAGAGAATGCGAAGCAGCACATTGCAATCGCCGTGAAGATAGATACCCAGTTTCCGTATACTGATGTAAAGCCTGCGATCGTCAGCTCAGCACCTGCGGCCTGACCATATGTAATGGGCACTCCGCTGAGAAGGACAACGAGAGCTGTCATGGTACATACAACGATAGTATCCATGAACACTTCGAAAATACCGAAGAGACCCTGTTTTACCGGATTATCTGTGTCAGCACATGCATGAGCGATGGAACCTGTACCGATACCTGCTTCGTTTGAGAAGATACCGCGTGATACACCCTTTGTCATACTCAGATACATGCTTCCGACAACGCCGCCTGTTACAGCTTTCGGATTGAATGCACCCTGGAAAATGCTTGCAAATACTGCGGGAACTGCACTTATTTTCATGCCGATGAGACCCAAAGCAAGAACTACATACATAAATGCCATAAACGGAACGAGTTTTTCGGATACTTTACCGATTCTCTTGATACCGCCGATGAGAATAAGAGCAACGATGATCGCCATAGAAACACCGATAATCGCATTTACGATCTTTGTGCTGCCGGCATCCATAAGTCCGTAGTTAATAAGAGCTGTGTCGATAGCCTGAACGATAGTATTTACCTGAGTTGCGTTACCTGTACCGAATACAGCGCATACACCGAATGCAGCATAGAGATATGCGAGCCACATGAAGCTTTTGCCGAGACCGTTTTTGATGTAGTACATCGGTCCGCCTACATATTCGCCGTCTTTGTTCTTTTCTCTGAAGTTAACCGCAAGGACAACTTCCGCGAATTTTGTACCCATTCCCAGAAGAGCCGATACCCACATCCAGAATACAGCGCCGGGGCCGCCTACTGCGATAGCACCTGCAACGCCTGCGATGTTTCCTGTACCGATGGTTGCGGAAAGAGCTGTACATACAGCCTGGAAAGGTGTGATCGAACCTTCCTGAGCTTCATCTTTTTTGAAGATCTTTCCGATAGTATTCTTCATGGAATGACCGAATTTACGGAACTGAACAAATCCTGTTTTAATGCCGAGATACAATCCTACCCCGAGGATACATACCATCGCCGGTACACCCCATACAAAGTTGTTTACATGTGTGTTTATTGTTTTGATTACTTCTAACATAAAATGCCTCCATGTGAAAGATTA
Source organism: Anaerofustis stercorihominis (assembly GCA_015058295.1). Classification (GTDB taxonomy): domain Bacteria; phylum Bacillota; class Clostridia; order Eubacteriales; family Anaerofustaceae; genus SVCP01. The sequence goes on along the minus strand of SVCP01000001.1, from coordinate 45,228 downwards.
CTACTTTCACCCGAAAAAGTCAAGAAAAACAAGTTACAAATAAAGATTACGTTATCTGATAAATAAGATATCTATAAACACTTAATTATTCACTGCAAAACAAACAAAAAAAGTCGCTTCACATAATAAAGCAAAGTGACTTTTTAAATTTATCTCCGAAACATTATACAATTCTGTCCCTGAATGCCTTTATCATCGTCCCCGTAAGACTTACAGACGAATTTGCAGACTCCTTAGGTATGTCTTTCCTTTCAATCCACCGAGCAACGGCAAGTTCATTCTCGTCAAGGATTATCTTTTCATCTCCGTCAACGTCGCAGAAAAATCCCATAAGAACCGTTTCCGAATATGCCCAGGGCTGGCTTGCGAAATATCTTATATTCTTCACTTTCAGCCCCACTTCTTCCATAACTTCCCGACGCACCGTATCCTCAAGGCTCTCACCTACTTCAACGTAACCGGCAACAAGTGCATAACGTTTTGAATTTGTGTCCCTGCCCGCATACATAGTCAGAAGGAGCTTTTCACCATTTGTAACACCGACAATCACACAGGGACTTATTTTCGGATAAAATGATTTCTTGCAATCGGGACACCTCATTGCCCTTTCACGGGACGAAGGTACAAGCTTTCCGCCACATCTTGAGCAATACACCGTATCGTTATACCAGCTATGCAGATGAAATCCTGTAACGGCAGCGAATATGTTGCAGTCCGGAGTCATTGACCGTATCTCATTTTTCGGAACGTATTCCCACTCCCCGTCACCGTCAGTTTCAACTCCGCAGATTTCATAATAATCCGCTTCATCAATACGGAACATAAAACAAATGTCATCTTCGGAAAATGAGAGCATACTCTTCAGTTCCGCCATAAGAGGAAATACGATATGCCCGTTCTCTCTCCGGCAGAAAAGACTTTCGCCCCTGAAAATAAATGCGTAATCATCATTCTTCGACGGAGTAGCCCTGTAAGTTATATCAAATTTATGAGGAAATATATTGTGAAGCATTGTTACCTCCATTTATAAATAATCCGTATATGTATATATTTTACCATTTTCAGCAAGGCAATACAATCGGTACAAACCAATCAAAAATAACATTCCAACCTCACTCAAAACAAAAACACCAGCATATGTACTTTATAAATTACACATACTGGTGATTGCTCCGCTTCCGGCGGAGGTGAGGGGAATGCATCTTTTCCTTGCGGCAAACCTGCCGCGCTCGTCAACGATTTGCTTACACTCCTCACGCACTCGGCTAAAAACGATCATCAATCGTTTTCTTTACGCCTCGGCCCCTCTCAGGCTCACACTCCCCTCACATAAAAAATACCGCTATACATACTTGTCAAAGTACATATAACGGTTAATCTCCATATTGGTGGAGGCGAGGGGAGTCGAACCCCTGTCCGAAAATAACTTGGAGTGACCTTCTCCGGGTGCAGCTTCTTGCTCAGTTTAACACCCGTAAGTGCAATGGGCAAAACTTACGAATGCGATCTCCTTATACTGCCTTCGGTCGGAGCATCCCGAAAACAGTTGCCTGCATTATCTGACACCCCACTAAGCCCGGCAGGACGAACAAAGTGGGACGGCCACCATTAGGCAGCGATTGCTAAATTTTCGTTAGCGTTTAATTTTAAAGTTGCCGCTTTTAAAGATGTTCAGCGCATCTACCCGCTTATCAAACCTCACTATCCCCGTCGAAACCATTACGCCCCCTAATTATATTTGAGTGAGCGCTGGGCATCTCTCTGGGCATCACGTTTCTGTGCTGTCTCTCTCTTGTCGTAAAGTTTCTTTCCTTTACATACACCCAACGTCATCTTTACATAGGAACGGTCGAAATGCAGATCAAGTGGAATAAGTGTATATCCGTCTTTCTGAGTAAACTCCCTGAGTTTTCTTATCTCTCTCTTGTTGAGAAGGAGCTTTTTCAGCCTTAACGGATCCTTATTCATAATATTGCCCTGCTCATAGGGGCTTATGTGCATTCCCGCAACAAATACCTCTCCGTCTTTTACATAAGCAAAGCTGTCTTTTAAGTTTACTCTGCCTGCGCGGATGGATTTCACTTCAGTCCCGAAGAGAACAAGTCCCGCCTCGAAAGTGTCTTCCACATAATATTCATGCCTGGCAGCTCTGTTTTGTGCTATTACTCTGTTATTATTATCTTTCATTTTCTACCCTGCTTAATTATATCATAATAAAAAAGCTTGTCAACAAGTTTAATCTTCCTCTAATTTATCAGAATTTTTGCAAAAAATTTGTCATAATGACTGATCATACATACTCAGAATCAAAGAAAGATCCGATGAATTCACTACACCGTCCTCATTGAAATCACAGAAAACATCATTACTTCCATAAACAGAAAGCACCATTTCAAGATCCTTACCGTCTATTATTCCGTCCATATTTGTGTCATAGCTCTTAACTGCAGAACCTTCCTTGTTTACTACAACTGTAAGAGCATCATAATCTGTTAAAGTCTGCCCGTCAATGTCAAATGACCCTACGGCTGTAACTGCGGTATTGCCAACCCTCTTAGTGACGAATTTTCCGTCGATGATCTCACCTACGGATTTGTCGGCAACAATATATGTAATCTCTGTGATATTTTCTTCAGGCAATGCATTAAGAAATCCGCCTATATCAAGCCTCCTGCCTACATTTACCTCTGCTATATCAGAGCCAAACGATATCTCATAAGCAGCGGCACCTGCCATTGCAACACAAGAGAATATTATCATAATACAAAGAATCCATGTTATCTTTTTCATAAATGCCTCCTGTTTATTTATACAATATATACTATTCTATTTCAAGTACTTCAACGTAAAACATTTAAAATACTGCCTGTATTTATAAATTTGACAGTTTTATATATTTCGTCCCCATAGTTTATGGTATAATCTCAATGAATATCAGAATGTGACCGAAAACCGGGGAAAACTTATGCAATATAAATTATTCAAACAAAGAAATACATCGGACGAAAACCTCGAATTCGAAAAACTCCTCGTCCGTCAATTCAATATATCCCCTCTTGCGGCAAAACTACTGTCCAAAAGAGGAATTAGTTCCGTGGGAGATGCGGAAATGTTTTTGTATCCGAAAAAAGAACATCTTTACTCCCCTTTTCTTTTCAGGGATATGCAGAAGAGCGTGGACAGAATATGGCTGGCCTATGAAAGAGGCGAAAAAGTAACAATATACGGAGACTATGATTGCGACGGGGTCTGTGCCACAGCAATAATATATACAGCCCTGAAAAAAATGGGATGCGATGTTGATTACTATATTCCCGACCGCTTCTCTGACGGGTACGGAATGAACGAACTGAGTATCCGTGCCATAGCAAACACAGGGACCACTCTTATCATCACAGTCGATAATGGTATCACCGCTGTAAACGAGATAGACCTTGCTTCACAGCTGGGAATTGATGTTATCCTTACAGATCATCACTCGTGTCCTGATATACTCCCGGAATGCTTTTCTATAATAAATCCCAAAGTGCCTGCAGAAAGTTACCCGTTTGAAGATCTTTGCGGTGCAGGCATTGCATACAAACTGGCAACAGCCCTCGACGTACTTGACGAACAGGAAACTGAGAAAATTTTGATTCTTGCAGGAATCGCAAGCATTGCGGATCTCGTATCATTATCAGGTGAAAACAGAACTCTCAGTTCTCTTGCTCTCACATACATCTCGCAGCACAAATATCCTGCAATCACCGCTCTTGCAAAAAAAGCGGGAATTGACGTTGCAAAAATTCAGAGCCATGAGATATCTTTTCAGATCGCACCGAGAATAAATGCCGCAGGAAGGCTTTACAGCGCTGATATGGCACTTGAGCTTCTTATATCGGAAGAACAGTGGCAACTTAAAGATCTCGCCGAAGAGCTCGATGAGATAAATACCGAACGAAAAGACATTGAAAGATACATCCACGAACAGGTCAATACATATATTGAACAGAACAATCTGACAGAAAAGCAGAAAGTCATATTTGTGAAACTTGAAGATGAAAATGAAGGCGTAATAGGTATTGCCGCAGGAAAAGCCGCAGGGCTGCTCAACAGACCTGTCATCATAGGATGCGAAAAAGACGGATTTGTAAAGGCTTCCGCAAGAAGCGTATCCGGGTTTGATATATACGAAGCGCTGAAAACAGGAAATGAACTGTTCGTCAAATTCGGAGGACACTCACAGGCCGCAGGTTTTACCATTGCTGCAGATAAATTTGATGAACTTGCACAGATCGTAAACCGATATGCGGACAGTCTCGACACAAAGAGATTTTTATATAAAAGGTGTATGTACGATTTGGAAGCGGTATGTTCACAGCTCACCACAAAGGCAATAAAAGAGACAGAGCTGTTTGCACCGTTCGGAATTTCAAATCCCAAACCTGTATATAAGCTGGAGAGGGCAAGATTTTCAAACATATTCCCGATCGGCAAGGACAAAACTCATTTCAGAGCAATGGTGACTTCTGATGACATAAGTGTGCAGGCAGTGGCATTCAATATGGGAAGCCTGATAAAAGAGCTTGCTACAGATGAATATTATGACATTCTGTTCACTGCAGGCATAGATACATACCGTAAAAACGGCGGCATACAGCTCGAAATAAAAGAGATCATGCCTCATATCCCGTGCCCGCAGAGCTATTATGAGAGCCTGTACGGACATTTTAACGTAAATTTCGGCAATCACGATAATTACATCATACCGGACGAAAAATACCTTCCTCTGACAGTTGAAGGAGCTCTGGATGATTATGAAAATACAGTATATGTGCTTTACGGGAAAGATACTCTTATCAGATGTCTTTCATACGCCAAGTACCAGAACTATAACATAATAGCAAGATACGGCAAGATGAACACATTCAGGATGAATGCCATAAATATTCTCGTAAATCCTGTGGGCGAAGATCTGGACTACATAAAAGGAAAACGGATTGTAGTCCTGGATACTCCCTGCTATTTCGCTCTTGAAAAAAGATTCTACGAACACAGGGAAGATGTGTTTTTCCTGCGTGCATCAAGATACTCGGCGGAGATAAACTTCTCAAGAAACTATGTGTTGTTCATTTATAAAAACCTGCGGATTCTCGAAAGTATCGGAGGAGACATAAACAGACTTATAGGACTGCTAAACACAAAAGCGACATTCAGGATAAATTATTTTTCACTTCTGCTGTCTCTTGATATGATGCAGGAAATGGGTATAATAGACTACAATGTTGAAGGAAATATACTTAATGTGGAATTTTTAAAGATTTCATCACAAAAAGATATAAATTCAACGGCAATTATGATAGAATTAAACAAGAAGTCATAGCTATTTATGAGCATAAAGGAGGATAATATGGATATTAAAGAAAAAATCAGAGTGATAGAAGATTTCCCGAAAGAAGGCATCAGCTTCAAGGACATCACAACAATACTTCAGGACAAAGAAGCTCTGAAAGTATGCATTGACGAAATGTCAGCACTTATCGAAGGTGACGTTGACGTTATCGTAGGACCGGAATCAAGAGGATTCATTTTCGGAACAGCAATCGCATACAAGATCGGTGCGGCATTCGTGCCTGTAAGAAAGCCCGGCAAACTCCCTGCTGAATCAATCAGCTACGAATACGAACTCGAATACGGCACAGACATTCTTGAAATGCACAAAGATGCTATCAAACCCGGCGACAAAGTTGTTCTTGTTGACGACCTTGCGGCAACAGGCGGAACATTTGAAGCATGTGCAAAACTCGTTGAAAGCCTCGGCGGAGAAGTAACACAGATCATCGCTCTCATCGAACTCACAGGCCTTAAACCGGCAGAAAAGCTTGCTAAATACAATCTTAAATCTCTTGTAAAATATGAATTCTAAATTCAACATATGACCGTCGATTTTTGGCGGTCTTTTTTTATTTTCCGGGATTCATATCCTGAGCAATTCTGAACCGTTATGTGATAGAATAAAAAAGAAATTTAATAAAAATTGTAACAAAACACTATAATAGTTCACTAATATGACGAGAGGAGGACATTATGAAAAGGCTCGTAGAAGAATTATTCAAAAGCCATTACAAGGACATATATACATATCTTTACGGACTGAGCCGTGATGCCTCCCTATCGGAGGACCTTGCTTCTGAAGTGTTTCTGGAGGTGATAAAATCGATTGCAGGATTCCGCGGCGAATCAGACATAAAAACATGGATGTTTTCTATCGCAAGGCACCGATGGTACGCGTATCTGAGAAAAAAGGACAGGCAAAAGGAAACTTATGCACTGAGCGAATTGCTGACTGACGGGAACGATCCTGTAGAGGAAGATTATATATCAAAGGAAACTGCAGACAGAATATGCGAACTGATACAAAGCGAAGCCGACAGGACAAAAGATATACTGCTGATGCGGCTTGATGGCTATTCGTTTTATGAAATCGGAAACCGATTAAATATATCAGAAAGCACTGCAAGGGTAATATACTTCAGGGCGAAGACCAAAATAAAAGAAACACTGAAAAAGGAGGGACTGATGAATGAATAAAATAACCTGCGATATATGTATGGATCTTATTCCTCTTGTGAAAGACGGCATAGCAAGCGACGACAGTGTAAAAGCAGTAACATTGCATACGGAACAGTGTGACAGCTGCCGTGCACTCCTCGGAGAGATGCCATCTCCTGTTACAGACACAGATAAAGCATTCAAAAAATTTACCGGCCAATTACGGACATTTTCCGTAATGCTGATGATGTTCGGACTGTTATTCGGCTTCGGGCTGACTGCCGGAAGCGAAATATTCTACAACAGCATCATCATGCCTGCCATCGGTGCACTCGGGTATGTAATATTCGGATGGAAAGCCGTATATGAAGTACCAATACTGCTTTTTATAACAAGCTATATCCTTAACGCTCTTCATATGATAAAAGGTGCAGAACATCTTGATATATACTCTTTGCTCATATGGACAGGTATATATACCATATTCGTGCTCATAGGCGTTGTGATAGCATGTCTCATTCATTTTGCATTCAGAAAGGACTGACAATATGAAAAAAAGAAAAATACTTAAAATAACGGCATTTCTCATAGCCATTGCAATGATAACAGGTCTTTGTGTGTTTGCCAACGGACTCGTAGGAAACCCGCTCTCAAAGATGCTTGCGGAAAATGCAGTGGAAAAATATATGCGGGAGAACTACGGGGATACGGATTTTGTCGTATATGATTTTCTGTTCAGCTTCAAAGATACGAGCTATTACGCAAAAGTAAACTCTCCCACAAGCACAGATACGGACTTTACGATCAATATTGATATGTGGGGGCACATAGTAAACGACAATTACGAAAATCTTGTTCTCGGTGGGTACAATACAGCAAGGAGAATAGACGGCGAATACAGGATGATGGTTGAAAATGTTTTCTCCTCGTCTGAGTTTCCGTATTTCAGCGATATTGACTACGGAACTATAGAATTTGCTGAAAAAGAGATCATCGGAATGCCTGATGTTCCCGCAAATGCAATCCTGCAGGATGAGCTTGTTATTGATGGAATCTATGATGTTGCGGAGCTGGCTAAGAAAGCAGGCCATCTCACCCTTTACGTGCAGGACAATACGGTCAGCATCGAAAAAGCCTGTGAGATATTGCTGAAAGTAAAACAACTCATGGACAGCCATAATGTTCCGTTTTATGACATAGACTTTGTGCTTGAATATAATAAGGACGGCTCTCACAGGCAGGAAGCAAGGGTCGAAACAATGAGATTTTTATATTCGGATATATATGAGGAAGGGCTTTACGAAAGAGTAGAGCATGCTGATATGAATGCCCGTGAATATCACAGGATGATGGATGAACAGAGCAAAAATGATATTGAACATCCACAGAATATAGATACACCATAAAAAAATGACTGAAAATCTCAGTCATTTTTTCTTATTCATTTCAGTTCAGTAACCTTCACACCGGATACTTCTTTCTTCACATTCCTGAGAATGATCCAGACTCCCAGAAGAGCAAACATAACACCACTGATTACATTTCTCACAAGTACAGACATTGCTGCTGGATCTGTAGTGAGAATATACATCACGAGCGGAAATGCATCAGCATATGTAAACCCCATGAGTTCCCCCGACGAGATATACCCTATCACACCAAGGACTTCACCTCCGACCGTACCAAGAACAACGGCCAGCACCGTAACCAGCAAAATAACGGCAAGCTTTCCTTTTCCGTTTTTACCACGAAAAAGTCTGTATCCTTTTTCCGCGAGGAATCCGATTAGAATACCCACTACAGAAGCCATATACCCGAAATTGAAAATCACTGCCCACACAATAGCTCCGAGAAGAGCTCCAAGAGCCGCACCGATAAATCCGGATACATAAGAGCCGGTATCTTCGTCCTTTTGGACTTGCTGCTGTTCCGAAATTTCATTTTTTACCTGAACTGCGCATGATGAGTGCAGAGGATAAGCAATTCCGTTCAACAACAACCATTCAACATCACTTCCGTATGAAAAACCGCAATGCGTACATACATCTGCCTTTGATGCTGATGCCTCATCAAGAAGAGGAAAGAACCACTCGATAAATTCCTCTATCTTTTTCATTGTGCCGGGATTGTCGTTAAACCAGATATCTATTGCATCATCATAGAATACCAACTCGCGGATCCTATACAGTTTCAGCATATCCACACCATCGATTTTCTCTCTCAATGCGTATTTTTTGTTCACATCACTGAACACCGTAGCTATTGACATCCTTTTCCATCCTGCACCTTCGGATAAGGTTACCGCATACCCCCTGAAACTGCCATATCCGACACCCTTGTCGATCTTCAATCCGTTTGCACTAACGATCTTCTTCAGACCACTGCCAATCATCTGCGTTCCTCATTTCACCGTAATTTAAACAGCCTGCACTGTTCAATCAGAATATGTTATCCTTCACATGCGTGTACATAACAACAAACGTTTCCGTCTGCCCGAATGCCTGCAGACTTTCCACCAGTTTTGCCAGATGCTCCGTAGATGTAACGTATGCCTTGACTATGAGAGAATGCTGTCCTGTCACGTAATAAAATTCGCTGATTTCCGGTGTTCCGTCCGCAAATTCAGTGAATTTGTCGTACTCCATAGCCGGACATTCTACGTTGATAAGAACAGTTATAGTCTGTCCGAGAGCGCTTCTGTTGATTACAGCTTTGTACGAAGTAATGACTCCGTTCTGCTCAAGTCTTTTTACTCTTTCCGCAACTGCCGGGGCAGAAAGAGACAATCTGTGCGACAGTTCTTTCATAGTAATTCTGCCGTCCGAAGAAAGTATCTCGATAATCTTATAATCAATATTATCCAAAAGTAAACGTCCCCTTTTTCTTTATTTATGTAAGTGTATTATATCATCATGCAGTTGTTTTGTATATATTAAAATGACAATTAATATAAAAAAATACATAAACCATCAAACTTTACCCTGCATATTATAAACAGAAAGGAGAATATGATGAAATATATAAAAGGAAAGCTTCTCACAACCGTACTTTTAGGGCTGTGTATAATAATGTTCATAACTCTGGCGCCTGACTGGGTAAGTATTACGCTCGTGGCTTTTGGAATAGCTTACTGCGTACTTTCGATGGTAAAAACAGGATTTTTCCACTGAATATGAACTTTACAATTTTATCCCGCTATGATATATTACTAAATGATAAACAATTAAAAGGCGGTAAAAAACATGAAATTATGGGCAGGAAGATTTGAGGAAAAGACGGACAAAAGTGCCGATATGTTCAACTCCTCATTATCTTTTGATAAAAGACTTTATAAATATGACATAACAGGCAGTATCGCTCATGTAACAATGCTCGCTAAACAGAATATCATTCCGCAGGCAAATGCCGATGAAGCAATCAAAGGCCTCAAAGAACTTCTCGAAGACATTGAAACAGGGAAAGTCGTATTCACCGACGGTTATGAAGACATCCATATGGCAGTTGAAGAAATTCTTACCGGCCGTATCGGAGACTCAGCAAAGAAGATCCATACGTCAAGAAGCCGCAACGACCAGGTAGCCCTTGATATGAAGATGTATACAAGAGATGCTCTCATCGGCATTTCTGCACAGCTTGAAAACCTCATTGTTTCACTTGCGGAAATGGCAAAACAGCATCTTACAACGATCCTTCCGGGCTATACACATATGCAGAGAGCGCAACCCATCACCCTCGCTCACCACATCAGCGCATATATTGAAATGTTCGTCAGAGATAATTCAAGAATCATCGACTGCGTAAACAGAATGAACACCATGCCCCTCGGTGCCGGTGCTCTTGCCTGTTCGACATTTAATATTGACAGAGACTATGTAAGTGAACTGCTTGATTTCAAAGCACCGACACTCAACAGCCTTGATACAGTATCTGACAGAGATTATCTCATCGAAGCAATGAGTGCATTTTCTATGATAATGATGCACCTGAGCAGATTCTGCGAGGAACTCATCATCTGGTCAACAGAAGAATTTTCATTCGTCTCCATGAGTGATGCGTTCTCTACAGGAAGTTCAATGATGCCACAGAAGAAGAACCCAGATATGGCAGAACTTATCAGAGGAAAAACAGGTCGTGTTTACGGTTCACTCGTCACGCTTCTCTGCGTAATGAAATCTCTCCCGCTTGCATACAACAAGGATATGCAGGAAGATAAAGAATCATTCTTTGATGCATACGATACGACTACAGCTTGTCTTGACATATTCGGCAAAATGGTCGTAACAATGAAAGTAAACAAAGAGCGTATGCTCGAAAGCGCAAAGAACAGTTTCGTGAATGCCACGGATATGGCTGAATATCTCGTTAAAAAAGATGTTCCGTTCAGAGATGCACACTTCATCATCGGCGCTCTTGTAAAAGACTGCATAAACGAAGGAATATACCTTGCGGACATGCCTCTTGAAAGACTTAAAGAGTATTCTGAAGTATTTGAAGAAGATATTTACAATGTGCTTGATGTAAAGACATCTGTAAATGTAAAAACAGCGAAAGGTTCTCCGAACCCGAAGATTGTTGAAAAGTATCTTAACGGAATATTGAATGAATATTCTGAAATTTAAGGCTCTAATACATAATTTACCGTTGTATTTCAGATACATTTCGGTTATAATAAACCCAGGGAAGTTCTCCGTTATTTTGAACCTACACTTTTTATAAGGGACTTCGAGTTCGTTCGCAGGATGCCGGGCCTCCATAGTCAGAGGAGGGCAGAATGCGTTGACAGAAAACCCACCTTAGCTCAGCTAGGGCTTCAAAATCCGGGGGATTTCCTCTCTTTTAAAATTCATCATTATTTACAATCAAGTAATATACGCACTACGGAGGATTAAAGTGGCGAAAATCAAGGATGTTGCCCGAGAGGCTAATGTGTCAATAGCAACCGTCTCGAGGGTCATAAACGGAGTTCCTCTTGTCAATGAGGATACGAGAGCCCGTGTTATGGCTGCAATCGAAAAGACAGGTTATAAACCTAATGTTCTGGCAAGAAGTTTAAAATTACAGAAAACGAATACCATAGGTATATTATGCTCCGGACTTAACCGCCCGGTAATTGTGGACTGCATTATAGGCATCCAGCAATATCTTAGTAAAGAAGGATATCAGATGTTGCTTGCACCCAGCAACGAGACTGATGAAACGATAGATTCCGATGCACTTGATATGCTTGTCCAGAGGCAATGCGACGGCATAGTATTTATCGGAGAAAAGCTTGATGCCGAAAAGATTATGCCTGTAAAAACATTTTCTATTCCCGCTGTCAGCGCATTTGTGCCATCTGAAGACAAAGATATACCTTGTGTTGTATATGATGAGTACGAAGCATCCAAATACATAGTCCGTTACCTCAAAGAAAAAGGTCACACAAAGATCGGAGCCTTTATGGCTACAAATGACTTTGACGCTGTACCGAGAAGAGTAAAAGGATTTTTTGACGGAATGAAAGAAGAAGACCTGCCACTCAATGATAAATGGATATTCAGAAGTACATTTGATTATGACGGCGGATATGAGTGCGCAAAGATGCTGTGTTCGCTTCCGAAAGCGGAATGGCCCACAGCAATATACTGTTTTAATGACGACATGGGCCTTGCCGCAACAAAAGCGCTCCACAAAGAATGTAAAAAAACGGTTCCCGATGATATAAGCCTCATATGCATGAACGGAAGCATGTATGCACAGTGGAATATGGTAGCTCTTACAAGTCTGAAAATGGATGCCGTAACGCTGGGCAATATGGTAGCAAAGAAACTTATTGATCTGATAAAAACCGGTACATACGATGAATTTCTCACATATGCTCCACTTGATATGCAGGAAGGAGAAAGTGTGAAGGATCTTAATAAATAAAATAAGCTGTTGCAAGGATTAACCTGCAACAGCTGTTTTTTATTCTTCTGATTCTGCCGTCTCCTGCGGCTGTTTTTTCTTCACAGATGCAAGAAGCGACTCTTTTGATGCCTGAAGCTGATCTCTGTATGTAGCAAATAATTCTGCAGCTTTGATTGCCTCCTCATATGCTTCATCCATTATGTTATAAGACTGTTCCAAAGAGCCTGCGCGGATCTTGTATGCATCGAGTTTGGCCTTTTTAAGCATCACTTCCGCTCTTTGCTGAGCTTCTTTGTTTATGCTGCTGATCTCAAGTATCTCTTCTCTTCTTGCGTGAGCTTCATTGACAATGATCTCTGCTTCATGTTTTGCATTCTGTATGATAGAACTTGCACTGTCAAGTATATTCTGAGCCTGAATAACTTCGGGAGGCAACATCTCACGAAGTTCATCCAGGAGGTCAAGAAAAAGATCCTTGTCGATCATTACCTTTGCTGTAAGCGGCACACTTCCGCCATTTTCAACTTCCTGCTGCAATTTATCAAATACATCGTAAATGCTCATACTTTCCTCCCCTGTTTTGTGTCCGTAAACGGATCAATAATTATATTTTTCTTTCAGCGCCTCAAGTACATTCGGAGGCACCATCTCGGATACATCGCCGTGATACGAAGCAACTTCTTTTACCATACTGCTGCTGACATATGTATATATAATATTTGATACCAGAAGCACACTTTCCACTTTTTCGTTAAGCTGACGGTTTGTGAGCGCCATCTGGAATTCGTAGTCAAAGTCCGTAAGAGCCCTGAGGCCTCTTATTACTGTATGAACTCCGACCTGATCACAATAATCAACCAGAAGACAATCATAACTGTCTATTACAACTTTATCACCAAGATGTGCCGTACATTCTTTGATAAACCGTATTCTTTCATCATCAGTAAACAGACATTTCTTATTCATATTTCTGCCGACAACAATATGAACTTTATCAAAGATCTTTACTCCTCTTTCGATTATATCAAGATGCCCGTTTGTAATCGGATCAAAGCTTCCCGGATATATTGCCTCTTTCATTGTGTTATTCCTCCGAAACGTAAAAGTAAACATTGGTATGTGCGTAGCTCTTCTGTCTGAAAAGTGTCATTCTGCCGATAGTATCAGGCATCTTATATTCTCTTGCACATTCCACAATTATTATTCCGTCATCATTCAAAACATCGTTTTGTAAAATGGCTTCAACTATCTCCTTGCCATTATCAAGCTTATAAGGAGGGTCAGCAAAAATTATATCATATTTATTGCGGGTTGTCTGCAAAAATTTAAATACATCGCTCTTAATTATACGAAATTCATCTTTACTCTTCGTTTTTTCAATGTTTGAGGTCATTATTTTTATGGACTCAAAGCTTCTTTCGACCATATGAGCATATTCCGCACCTCTGCTGACAGCTTCAACAGATATTGCACCCGTTCCGCTGTAAAGGTCCAGGAATGTACTGTCGGGGATATACGGGCTTATTATGTTGAATATATCCTCTTTTATTCTGTCCGTTGTGGGACGGATGTCATTATCTTTAGGTTCATTAAGCTTCAGTCCTCTGAATCTTCCGGCTATAACTCTCATATACCACCTTAATTCAATACTACATATTTATCGGTTACTGCTTTCTTCATTATTTCTCTGACAAACGAAATATCCTTTTCCTTGTCTGATGAAAGCAGTTTTTCACATACTTCATTTACTTTAAAAAATAACTCTGCATTGTCCATCGCCGCATTTATCATTTCCGATGAATGTCCGCTCTGCTCATATCCCAGAACATCTCCGCTGCCTCTTTGCCTGAGATCTTCGGATGCGATCTCAAAACCATCATTTGTTTTTGTCATTATCTGCAGGCGTTTTTCGTAGTTTTCCGAGTATTCACTCATCTGAAGAACACACCAGCTCTGTAGTGAACTTCTTCCGACACGACCTCTGAGCTGATGAAGCTGAGAAAGACCGAATCTCTCACAGCCTTTTACCCACATAAGTGTCGCATCATGCACATCAATTCCTACTTCAATCAGACTTGTAGCGATAAGCATATTTATCTTACCTGATGAAAATGCACTCATTACCTTTATTTTTTCGTCCTTGTTCATCTGTCCGGTAATATATCCGACACCGAATTCGGCGAAAAGCTTTGAGAACCTGATATATGTTTCCTCAACGTTTATCATATCTTCATCATCTACCGCAGGACATACAACATAAACTTTCTGTCCTGTAGAAAGTATCTTTTTCGCAAAGGCAAGAAGCCGCTTTTCCATCTTGTCATCAACAAGATAAGTAGGAACTTTCTTTCTCCCTTCCGGAAGTGCATCAATTACTGAAACATCCAGATCTTTATAATAACAAAGCGCCAACGTTCTCGGGATAGGCGTTGCACTCATAACAAGAACATGCGGAAACTGTCCTTTGTTCTCAAAAGTTGCCCTCTGAGACACTCCGTAGCGGTGCTGTTCATCAATGATGATCAAAGCAAGGTCGTTATATACCACATCTTTTGAAAATACTGCATGAGTACCAAACAGAATTCCGATTTCTCCGCTTTTGAGTTGTTTCAGCACTTCACTACGCTGTTTCTTACCCATCGCTGAGTATATAAGTCCCGCATTTATGCCGAGTTTTTTCAGCATCGGCTCATAATTTTCGTAATGCTGCCTTGCAAGAATTTCCGTAGGGGCAGTAAATGCCACCTGATATCCGTTTGACAAAACAGCATACGCAGATGCCATTGCAACTGCCGTCTTTCCGCTTCCCACGTCTCCCTGCAGAAGCCTGTTCATCTGTATTCCCTTCGTCATATCCGAAAGAATCTCCCCAAGAGACCTTTTTTGCGGCTCAGTCAGAGAATATGGCAGACACTGAAGGAACCTGTCCACACAGTCAATATCGATCTTCACAGCATTGTTTCTGAGGATCGTGTTTCTGTGATGCATAAGGCTTACGAGAAACTCAATAAAACGATTGCTCAATATATATCTTGCCGAAGATGAAAGATCTTCATGACTTTGCGGAAAATGTATCCCCGCAAGAGCCTCTCCTCTGGAAGGAAGTTCAAGTTCTTCAGATATCCAGAGCGGAAGCTTTTCCTCAATGGATGTCGATGACAATGCGGATTTAATAGTGTTTTTAAGCCTTGAGATGGTTATTTTACAACTTTTCGGTATTCTGTAGGTTGCAGATAACCCTTCCGTAAGATTGACGATTCTGTCAGCTCTCTCACACTGTGCCGGGTTTAAAGATACGGCACCGCCTTTTGAAATCTCGACGGTGCCGTAAAGGACATATTCCTCTCCCACAATATGTGAATTTTTTCTGTATGGCTGATTGTAGAATACAGCAGCAAACCGTCCGCTTTCACATTCAAACATCAAAACGGTCTTTGTAAAATTGCGGGATATATAATTCGTTCTGCCTCCACTCAAAGCCTTCCCCCTGACAAAAGCCTTTTCGCCGGGAGCGACACCTTCCAAAGTATTCTTTATCGGTCCTCTGTCAATATGACGGGATGGATAATATTCCAGAAGATCGCCTATGGTATTTATTCCCATTTCCGCAAAAGATGCAGCAATCTTTTCTCCGATACCCTTAATATTGTCCAAGCTTTGATATTCGTACAGCATTATTCAACACCGATTATATAATAATATAACGGCTGTGAGCCTTCTGACAGCTCTATATCGCAATCTTCGTATTTTTCCGCAAGCTCCTCAACAAGTTCCTGAGCTTCTTCTTCAGTAACATCTTCGCCGTAGTATACAGAAATAAGCTCGCTGTCTTCATCTACCATTTTGTCGATAAGGCCGATTATAGCTGTTTTTACATCTTTTTCGCATACAACGATCTCATCACTCAGCACACCAATGATATCTCCTTCTGAGATTTCAAAGCCATCGACATTTGTGTTTCTTACAGCAAATGTAACCTGTCCTGTTTTTACCGAGCCTTTTGCTTCGTTCATAGCTTCCACATTACCTTCAAGCTCAGCTTCAACATCGAAAGAGATCATTGCAGAGATTGCCTGCGGAAGATTTCTTGTTTCGATAACTGTAATATCCTTATCGCTGATAGACTTTGTCTGTGATGCAGCCATAATTATATTTTTGTTGTTAGGAAGCAGAATATAATGTTCAGCATCCGTGTTGTTGATTATTTTAAGGAAATCCTCTGTTGACGGGTTCATCGTCTGTCCGCCTTTGATAATATAATCAACTCCAAGCTGTCTGAGAATTTCTTCAAATCCATCACCTGCACAAACAGCGATAGTCGCATATTTGACATGTTCGGTATTGTATTCTTCTGTTTTGGGTTCTTCCGGAGATTTAGTTTCACCGAACATTTCGCTGTGCTGACGACGCATATTTTCGATCTTGATCTTTTCGAGCTCACCACACTGAGACGCGTGTTTCATTGCTGTCCAGGGCTCATTTGTATGAACGTGAACTTTGATGATCTTTCCGTCCTGAATTACGATAAGACAGTCTCCTAATTTAAAGAGCTTTTCTGTGAGCCATCTTTCGTAATCCCCATCGTCTTTTGCACGGATAAGGAATTCTGTACAATACGCAAACGTGATGTCCGCATCGATTTCCCCAGCTTCAACACTGCTTTCTGTTTCGGTCGTTACACCTGAAAGCTCGATATCTTCGCCTTTGATCGCCTTGAGAGCGCCTTCCAGAATACAAAGAAGACCTTTTCCGCCTGCATCAACTACACCTGCCTGTTTAAGTACAGGAAGAAGATTAGGAGTATCCGCAAGAGCTTCGTTGCCGGCTTTGAGGATATCTTCACCGAAGGATACGATGTCCTCGTATTTTGAGTGATTTTCAGATGCGAATTCGCCCATTACTCTTGCAACAGTAAGGATAGTTCCTTCCGTCGGTTTCATTACAGCTTTATATGCCATATTGCTTGCTGCAAGGAATGCATTTGCAAGAGCTTCAACAGTTATTACATCTTTTCCTGCAAGAGACTTTGAGAAGCCTCTGAAAAGCTGTGAAAGAATAACTCCTGAGTTGCCTCTTGCACCCATAAGGGCACCTGTTGATGCGTTTACGGCACATTCTCCTACTGTAGCGGGAGTCTGTTTAAGAAGCTCCTCTTTTGCATTCTGCATGGTAAGAGCCATATTTGTTCCTGTATCGCCGTCGGGAACAGGAAATACGTTAAGATTATTTACTTCGTTTTTCGAATTTTCGAGATTAGCATATCCGCTTTTGATAGCACGCACAAAAAGCGCACTGCTTATTTCTTTCTGCATAATTACCTCTTATAATACTCTGACATAATTTACATGCACATTAACTTTGCGCACTTTTGCATCTGTTTCTCTTTCAACATTATACTTAATGGTATCGATAAGATTTTCGGCTACACTTATAAGCTTCAGACCGAATTCCATAATGACATAAATATCGATGATGATTTCATCAGTATCTTCATCATAGATTTTGTCTTCGCCTTTCAGATAAGTAACTTCAACACCATGACTGAGTCTTTCGGCACTCTGGCTGAGTATACGATTGACAACGGGTTTTTTCTTACTGATTCCTACAACACCGAAACATTCCGTAGCTGCTATAGCGGCTATCTGTTTGATAAACAATACGCCTGATGTGTCTTTCAATGATTTATTATTTTCCATTACGGATCTCCATTCTGTAATTGTTATTCTATATTATAACATACTTTTTATAAATTACTATGTTTCAGGAACAAATTAATGATATTATATACAAATCAAGAAAAAAATCAAGTAAATCCCATCATTTTTATGTTGCTTTTACATAATCCCTGTGATATAATATTCAAGCAGTTGCCTGTTTGAGGTAATCGCAAGATGTGATTTTTAATGTTAGGAGTGTGATTAGGATGGCTAACCAATGTTATGTATGTGCTAAGGGTACTGTTGCCGGAAACACCGTAAGCCACTCAAATATCCATACAAAAAGAGTATTCAAACCGAATCTTAAAAAGGTTAGAATCATTGAAAATGGTACTGTTAAGAGTGTTAGCGTCTGCACAAGATGCCTCAGAAGCGGAAAAGTTGAAAGAGCGTAAGTAGTTAGTACTTTATAGTCAGATAAGGCAGTGAGATAACTGCCTTTTTTGCGTTGCTCTGCTTTCAGCATATCACAAAAAATAAATTCACACAATAAGCATAACTTAAATTTAATATTTTGTTGCAAAATGATTATTTTTATCGTATAATATTTTTGATTAAAAAAGCAAATATATGCATAAAAGAAAGGAATAAATATAATGCAGGTAATGGACGCACCGCTCTATACTCCGCTCACAGAAGAACAGATCGATCTTTATCTGAAAAGAATCGGTATGGAAAGACCGGAAAAATTAGACAAAGAATATCTCGACAAACTCGTTCTGAACCATCAGACACATGTTGTATTCGAAAATCTTGACATCATCGCTTACAACAGACCTATTTCTCTTAACATCGCTGATCTTTTTGATAAGATCGTTGTAAGAGGAAGAGGCGGATACTGCTTCGAAATGAACGGCTTGTTCGTAAAACTCCTCCAGGGTCTCGGATATGACGCATATTCATGCGCATGCAGAGGAAACAGAGAGTTTGATACAAACCCCAGCGCATTCATGCACAGAGGCAACATCGTAACTATCGACGGACAGAAACTTTTCTGCGACGTAGGATACGGCGGACCGATGCCCCCGGGATCAATCAAACTCGTTGATGGCGAAAGACAGGTTGTTGACGGTGAAACATTCTGGTTCGAACAGAAAGATGAATACTGGTGGCTTCTCAGAAGAATGACAAAAGGCACAAGCGAAAGCGGCATGCTCGGAGTATACGACCCGAATACAATCAATGACATCAAAGAAGCTGATGTTACTGTAGTTTCTCCCGTACGCCTTGAAGGCGCTGACTTTGTTGCTCTCAGTGACAAACTCTCAAATGATCCTACATCAACATTCAGAACAAGATATATGGTAAGCCTCAGAACACCGACAGGTTCAAAAGGACTTAACAGCGAAGTTTACACACATATCGAAAACGGTGTAAGAACAAGAACACCGATCACAGCTGAAGATATTCCGAGAATCCTCAAAGAAGAATTCGGTCTCAGCGAAGATATGTAACTGATTCATGATGAATATTCAAGGACAGAAAGGAAATATAACATGCAAGTAGTATACTCTCCGCTTTATACTCCGCTCACAGAAGAACAGATCGATCTTTATCTCAAAAGACTCGAAATGGAAAGACCGGAAAAATTAGACAAAGAATATCTCGATAAACTCGTTCTGAACCATCAGACACACGTTGTATTTGAAAATGTTGATATAAAAGCTTACCACAGACCCATCTCTCTCAACATCGCTGATCTTTTTGACAAGATTGTTGTAAGAGGAAGAGGCGGATACTGCTTCGAAATGAATGGTTTGTTTGTAAAACTCCTCCAGGGTCTCGGATACGAAGCATATTCATGCCCGTGCAGAGGCAACCGTGGCGGCACACACAACCCCGGTGCTGTTATGCACAGAGGTAATATAGTTGTACTCGACGGACAGAAACTTTTCTGCGACGTAGGATACGGCGGACCGATGCCCCCGGGAGCAATCGCATTCATCGAAGGCGAAAGACAGGTAGTTGACGGCGAAACATTCTGGTTTGAACAGCAGAGCGAATACTGGTGGCTCCTTAAGAGAATGACCAAAGGTACAAGCGAAAGCGGATTCCTTGGTTATGACCCTGAAACAATCGACCTCGTAAGAGAAGTTGACGTTATCCTCGTTTCTCCCGCAAGATGGGAAGCAGCTGACTATGTACCACGCAGTGACAGCCTCTCCAAAGACCCGAATTCAGGTTTTGCTCTCAGATATATGGTAACTGTAAGAACACCGGACGGAAGCAAGAGCATGAACAACGATACATTCACAGTAATCAAAAACGGCGTAAGAACAAGAACTCCGATTACAGAAGAAGATATTCCGAGAATACTCAAAGAAGAGTTCAACATTACACCGGAACAGTAAATAATACATAAAACATAACGGAAGACAACCTTCCCAAACAAACCGCAGGACTTACCGGCGGTTTGTTTTTATGTTCTGCCTGTGATAACATAAAACATATTCTCAGCCCGGCCACACAACACAAAAGGCACCGTCTGTTGTTCAGGCGATGCCTTTAATTTTTATATTTTATAATACATTTTTGTCACTGAAGCCCGAAATACATCTTCACTTCATTCATAAGAAACTCTCTCTCATTGGGAAATTTTCCTTCAATAACATTTTCCAGAAGATAATTCAGACATTCACCGACTGCTTTCGAAGGTTTTACACCAAGAGACAAAATATCTTTACCGTTAAGTTTCATATCTTTAAGAGAGAAGCATTCTTCCTTTGCAATTATTTCTTTCGCGCTGCTTATAATATCATAATAAAGATCCGTCCTCCTGTATTTCGGATCCTGAGCAATATTATCGGCTATTTTCAGGTCCATCAACATAAAAAATAGTCTCTCGCCGATTTTGGAGAGCATTTTCTTTATGCTTTGGGGAGTATTTTCTATAGGATGATCGTGATATCTGACAAGCGTGCACACATCTTCAAGTGTTTTGCTGTCGCTTCTTAATGACAGGAGGATACCACGCACCATTTCTTCTCCGACAACAGGATGGTTATAAAAATGCTTTATTCCGTCACTGTCAACACTTACACACTTCGGTTTTGCAATATCATGAAAAAGTCCCGCAAGTCTGAGAGAAATATCATATGGAAGATTGTCCACAACCCTCACTGTGTGATCAAGCAGATTTAAATTATGATGAGGATTATCCTGTGTAAAATCAATCATTTCACTCAGTTCGGGAATTATGGCAGATAAAACAATGATATTATCCCTCACAGCCTTCCCTGCATATTTTCCCGCAACAAGCTTACACAGCTCAGTAAATATCCGTTCTTTTGACACCTTACCAAGAAGATATCTGTTATTTATGGCCGCTTCCAGTGTTTTGGTTTCAAGATCAAATCCGAACTGCGCACTGAAACGTACACCTCTCATAATACGAAGGGCATCTTCTTTAAATCGAGTATCCGCATCACCGACGCAACGAATCACACTGCATTTTATATCCTCAAGGCCATTAAAATAATCGACATATCCTTCCTTATCATTATAGGCAATGGCATTCATAGTAAAATCACGCCTTGACACATCTTCCTTCAGATCTGTCACAAATGTAACACTCTCCGGGTGCCTGCCGTCAAGATATTCACCGTCACTTCTGTATGTCGTTATTTCGAGGACTTCTCCGTGTATAACCACGGATACTGTCCCGTGCTTTTCCCCGGCAAGTATTTGCTGATAGCCGGAAAATATTTGTTTGAGTTCATCTGTTTTTGCGTTGGTCGTAATATCATAATCATGAATTTCTCTGTTCATAATGCGGTCTCTGACGCAACCACCTACGAGATATCCCTCAAAACCGTTTTCGTGAAGTATTCCCAAAGCTTTATTTACATTTTCAGGTAGTATCCACATATTTTACTCCCCGGCCTTGAAATTATATACAGGCCTGATTACATTTATTATTTCTGCTGTCGGACCTATATGAGAAGTGATAGCATCCATACTCTTATAAGCCATAGGACATTCATCAAGAGTGTCTTTATGAACAGATGTTGTAAATATGCCTTCCATACTATCCTTGTATTCCTGCATTGAAAATCTCTCTTTTGCCGCTTTTCTTCCGAAAAGCCTTCCGGCACCATGTGGTGCGGAGTTGTTCCAGTCGGGATTGCCTTTTCCGACACAGATGAGGCTTCCATCACGCATATTTATTGGAATAATAAGCTTCTGCCCTCTATCTGCACTTACCGCACCTTTACGGAGAATCATATTATCCATATCTATATAATTATGAATAGTTGAGAACGACTCCGACACAGTCAGACCGAGCCCGTTCACAATAATATCCACCATAGTTTTTCTGTTCAATGCAGCATACTGTTGCATAATTTTCATATCGTGAAGATACGAAAGCATCAGAGTTCCTTCAAGATAAGAGAGATTTTTTTCTACTTTCAGTCTGTTTTCTTTGCAATATTCCACCGCAAGCTTCTGATAATGATTTGCTACCTGAAGGCCGATATTTCTGCTGCCTGAATGCACACATAAATACAGATTGCCCTCGTTATCTTTATCGATTTCAATGAAATGGTTTCCGCCGCCGAGAGTGCCGATGCTATAATATCCTCTTTCAATATTTACTTTATCAGCGCAAAGCAACTTCGAAAGATCGATACCTTCCGCTGTTTTGTGATAAGTTTTTCTGATCCTTTTTCCGGAAGGGATCTTGTCATATATCAGTTTGTCGAGTTTTTCAAGATCAATCTCTTTGTCCGTAAGCTTTACAGTCTCAATACCACAGCCAATATCAACACCGACAAGGTTAGGAACAACTGTATTACTTATACTCATAGTCGTGCCGATCGTACACCCTGCCCCTGCGTGAACATCAGGCATAATGCGTATCTTTGAACCGGCCATAAACTCGTAGTTGCAGAGATTTTTTATCTGCTCCATAGCACTGTATTCCACATCGTCTGCATATACGACTGCTGTGTTATATTTTCCCTTTATTTCTATCATAATTTCGTACCTTTTGTGTTTATGAGATAATTGTAACACAGATCTCCGTGTAAATAAACAAGCATAGACATCATCCGGATAATTTATAGTCTTTTTCAATATAAAAAAGACCGCACAAGCGGTCTTTTAAATTTGATTTGTAATTCAGATTACATTTCGAGGTAAGAATCAGCAAAGAGATATTCATTTTTGATGATATCACATGTTTTTACTGTTTCCATAAGTCTTGTGTCGCACGGGTTAACGATAGCAGAAGAGAATCCGCACATCATAGCCATAGCGAGCATGTTAGAGTCAACGATCGGACGGAGAGCTTTCGGCATACCGTTAGATACGTTTGAAAGACCGCCTGTTGTGTTGAGGCCCATATCAGCGATATCTTTGATTGCCTGAAGAACGTCCATCTGTTTTTCCTGCATGCCTTTGATTACGAGGAAGAGCGGGTCGAACCAGATGTCTGTCGGATCCTGACCGAGCATCATCCACATTTCGAGCATTTCCTGGCAGTAAATCATACGTTCATCGTTGTCTTTCGGAATACCATCTTTAGAAAGAAGAGCGATAACGATAGCATCGTTGTCAGCAGCGAGGTTGATGTTAGAAATTCTGTCACCAGCGTCAGCTGAGTTTACGATCGGTTTACCGTTTGTTCTGTTGTATACTGAGATACCAGCTTCGATAGCTTTCTGGTTAGCTGTGTCAAGAGCGAGAGGAATGTTGTTGCATTCGCTCTGAATGAGCTGTACAGCCCATTTCATGAGGTCTTCGCCGTCTGATTCAGCAGGTCCGATGTTTACATCGATATATGTAGCGCCAGCTGCGATCTGTTCTTTAGCTCTTTTGAGGATCGGTTCCGGATTTCTTGTAGCCATAGCTTCTTTGATAACCGGAGAGATGCAGTGAATTCTTTCACCAATAGTAACAAATTTTGCCATTTTAGGTCTCCTTAAAATTTATTTTTTTCTTTATGCGGCTTTAATCCGCCCAAGATTAGAGATCTCTGAGGAATTTAACAACCTGAACTGCTTCGTTCGGACCAACGATGATTTCCCAGTTCGGAAGTTTTTCCTGCATTTCGCCTTTAAGTACAGCTACTTTACCAGGAATGATAAGTTTTCTGTTGTTGATCTTGTTTTCGATTGCGTAATCTTCGATGAATTTAGCAACTGTAGAAGCACCAAGTTTACCAGCAGCCCAAGCTGTAAGTACTGAGTATCCGCCTGCATCCGGAATAAGGAGGTTGCACGGTACGCCAGAACGTTCGATTTCGCCTGAGATTGTGAAGTAAGAAAGTGCGAAGTCAACTGTGAGTGCGCAAACAGCGTCAGCATCAGCGCCGTTAAGCGGGTAGATGCCCGGTTCAACTCTCATCGGTTTCTGCGGGTCTGTGTATACGTTCTGTCTGAGGCCGTAAAGCGGGAGAGCCTGAGCGTATGACATACCTGACATAACAACGATTGAACCATATTTCATTGTGAAGAGTGTAGCGAGAGCTTCCTGCATTTCAGCATCAGCTGCGAATGCCGGCTTAGCAATGTTTACGAGTGACGGATAACCAGCTGTTCTGTTTTCTTCTTTGAGAGCTGCTCTTCTGAGCTGAACTGCAGCTGCGAATGTTTCTTTGATTGTCGGAAGTGTAACGTCGATAACGAGGTTTTTGTTTCCGAGTCCTTCGAGAGCTGCTACTGTGTCATAGAGTTCGTCGATGTTTTCGCCTCTTACGCCGAGAACGCAACCAGCTTCTGTTGCAACAGCGTTCATTTCAGCATAGTTAGCCGGTGTAGCACCGTTGAGGATTACATCTTTGCCTGTGATAGCGAGAGCTTCTTTAGCAACTTCGGGGCATTTGCATCCGAGGATGATTGTTTTGCCAGCTTCTTTAGCTTTTGTTACGAGTTCAAGGAATTTTTCCTTGTTATCAACGTAGTTTACATATGCGAATTCAACATACATTCTTTCGCCGATTCTTTCGTAATCAACTTTGCCCATGTTAGCAAGAGCTTCTTCAGCTTTTTCATCTTTTTCACATACGTTTACAGCATAGAGAGTTTTGTTAACGAATGTTTTTTCGTGTCTGTAAAGAACTGTTTCTCCACCAAGTTTGTATTCGCCAACAGCGATAGTTTTCATCGGCGGCTGTGTAGCTTCAGAAAGTTTAGCAAGTGCTTCATCTGAGAAGTACGGGCATTTATCTACTGTAACTGCACCCTGAGCAACTTTCATTGCGAATGCCATACATGTCGGAACACCGCATTCTTTGCAGTTCTTTTTCGGTGTAAGTTTGAAAATTTCAATACCTGTAAGTGCCATTATATATATATCCTCCGTTATTAAATTACATTAAAGCGTCAATAAGGTTAGCAACTGTAGCTACTGATTTCGGGTGTCTGAGAATAACAGCGTTTGAACCTGAAGCGAGAGCTGCTACTGCTGTGCAGATTTCCATGTTTACGCCACGATCGTCCTGCGGACCCCATTCAGGCATATCAGCTTCACTAACGAGTGATTCTTTAACTGCCCAAGCCTGGCTTCCTACCGGTGTCATGATCGGCATCTGGAGCATAGCGTCGTTCTGGCTGAGAGCTGCTGCTTCGATTCTGTCCATAGCAGATACTACGTATTCGAAACCGTAACCAGCTGCTGCTGTACCAACGTTCATAACGATATTAGCTGCGTTTACGCCAACCTGACCGATGATAACGTTGAGCTGTTTAGCGAGGTTGATGTCTACTGCTGATTCAGCGCCTACTTTGTGGCCATATGCAAGACCTGCAGAAGCTGCTACTGTTTTGTATGTATCTTCTTTAGCAGACATAACGAGGATATTTTTGCCTTCAAGAGCTGCTGATACAGCATTGAAGAGTTCTACGTCTTTTTCGTTGTTTCCGCAACCGCAAACTACGAGCGGAAGGTCGATAGCTTCAGCTACTTCTTTAGCTACTGCTGCACATTCTTCAGCTGTTTTGTTAGCGCCGATCGGATCAGCACCGTCAAATGTAAGAGCTACGAATGAAGCGCCCGGCATAGCTGCAGCTTTAGCAGCGATTTCAGCCATTGTTGTTGCGCCTGCATAGTATTCAGCGATACCTGCAATTGCGTTTTCGAGACCGAGGTCTGAAATTTCAACGCCAACTACGGGTTTGTTTTCGATCGGAGCGTCGAAAGAGTAGAACGGATATACGCTTTCTCCTCCAAGTACAATTTTCTTATCACCGCTGCCGATTTCAACTGTGTTAATAGCAGCATTAAATTTCTGGGGTGATGTTTTAAACGGCATTTTTGGTTGTCCTCCCTGTAAAATATATAAAATTATTAACACAAACTCTTATAATCCGAGCTTGCCCATAATTTCCCAAAGTGCTTTTTTGGACGGTGTTTCGTCCGAAAGTGTTGCTGTCGGGATACCTTCTCCGTCAGCTTCAAAAATACTGTCATCCTGCGGGATAACACCTGCAAGATCAAGATTGTATTTAGCGATCTCATCTTTTACACCCTGAGTAAGTTCACCGTTCGGTGCTCTGTTCACGATGAGTTTTACGCTTTTTGCCTTGATGTTAACATTGTCTACAAGCTCAGCAATTCTGCCGACTGCCTGAATACCTCTTCTTGAGCAGTCACTGATAAGGAACAAAGTATCGATCTTCGGAAGAATTCCTCTTGCGATGTGTTCCATACCCGCTTCATTGTCAACAACCATTGTTTTGTAGTTGCCTACAAGACGCTGGATCTGTGTTTTAAGAACTCCGTTAACATAGCAGTAGCAACCTTCGCCCTGTGTTTTTCCCATTACGAGCATATCGAAATCGTCATCTTCGATAAGAGCCTGAGAGAACTTCATATTCATGTAGTCCATCTTTGACATGCTTGCGGGAATTGGACTTACAACAGCAAGCTCAGCTCTTGCAACTTCTTCACGGATATCTCCGAGAGTCTGTTCCACTTCAACACCCAACACTTCGTTGAGGTTTGAGTTTGCATCGGCATCAACTGCCAACACAGGCGTTTTCTTTGTCTTGCAAAGATAATCAATCATGAAACCACACAATGTTGTTTTGCCGGTTCCTCCTTTGCCTGCCACAGCAATCGTATATGTCATTGCGGTCCTCCTTTGTGAATTGTGTTGTAATCATATTACAACAAACAGCGCAGTCGCCCACGCTTAAACAATTATATATGTTTTGATTGTGATTTGCAAGGTTTTTGTTTAAAAATTTACTCAAATTTGTATGAAATACACACGCTTTTTCCTGTTTTTGTATTCTCATAACGAAGGATTTGAAATTCACCCTGCCAACTGATATAATACCATAGAGGTGAAGAATATGCAAAGATTTTATCGTGATAATATGAATTCCGAAAATTTGGTCTATTTCCGTGTTGCCGTAAAAGAAACCGATCTTTATGTAGGTGCAGAAAATGATCTGAGTGATCCGGTAAGAGAAATAATAATAAAATACAGAAATATTCTTGAAGAATATATCGTACGTCACAAGGGCTTTGCTTCTGCCCTTGCTCCGATATCTTTGTATAAAGATGCACCGGACATTGCCATAAGAATGGCAGATGCGGCAAGAGCAGCAAAAGTAGGTCCGATGGCTGCGGTTGCGGGTGCATTTTCCCAGATACTTGCGGAAGAGCTTGACTGTGATGAACTGATCATAGAAAACGGGGGCGATCTTTACATAAAATCACAGCACGACAGGATAGTCAGCATATACCCCGGAGAGAATAAATTCAAAGGCAGACTCAATCTGCATTTTTCAAAAGAAGATATGCCTCTGTCTGTATGCACCTCCTCATCAAAACTCGGTCATTCACTCAGCTTCGGAAAAGCTGACTCCGTGAGCATAATCTCCCACGATGCGTTTCTTGCTGATGCAATGGCAACGAGCGTGTGCAACATGATCCAAAAGTCCGAGGACATACCAAGGGCCCTTGAATTTGCACAAAGCGTCGATGGTGTACTCGGTGCCGTAGCAATAATAGACAATAAATTAGGCGCTTTCGGACTTGTTGAATTCGTATAAAACAATAATTTATGCCGCAGTAAGTACATATTGCTGCGGCATTTGTTGTTAATGCACATAAACTATGATATAGTTAAATAAGAAACAACCGAAGGAGGTAAATTCGTGAGTGTCTGTACATTTATAGCTTCGGATCATCCGCTGCCGGAAATTGCTCCGTCACAGGATTATCCTCTTGAAATCAATATAGATACCGGTACAATATACGACGGCGGCGCGGACGACAACTTTTTTCTGCATATTTTCAATGATGTTCAGAGTTATACAGACAAAAAATACGGTGTATGGCTTGAGTGGTATTATACAGACGGACGGGCTGATAATATTATAAAATACATAAAAGATAATCTGAAACATACGAATACAATAGAGTTCTGGCATGTATGGCTGGCGGATTATTATGAATACGAAGAAAGCCCGGTAATTCACAGTCGCATAATTTCTGCGGAAGAACTGACGGTGAAGGATATCAGGGACACAGACAGTGCTCAAATATGGAATACTCCTGACAAGACATATCCTGACAGACCTTCATTTTATCGACTGATAATAACCCCATGAACATAACTGAGCCGACAATTTTATTTTACAATGCAGTATAAACCAAGCCGGGCAATTGAACATTGCCCGGCATTTTCATTTTTATGATATATTTCTACAGTGTCACAAGCATTCCGTTTCCATACTTTCCATGAGGCAGATTCTCAAACCCGAATCTTTCGTAAAAAGGTTCTTTCCCCGGATTTGCATATAAAATAACAGTAGCCCTTATGCCTTTGAGAGGACTGTTTTTAACAAACTCTATATTTTTCTCAATAAGCAGGCTTCCTACTCCCTTTCCCTGAAATTCCGGATACACGATAACATCTGTAAGGTACGCATCTGTGCAAAAATCAAACAACAGCCTCGTGAAACCTATGACTTTTCCATCATAAACAGCGGCACATATGTATGTTGTATTGTTCAGCACAAGCTCTGCCTGCTGAGGCGTAAGGCTCTGAAAACCTGCGGAATCACGCAGGCTCAGAAAATCATCAATACTTATATCATTCACGATCTTAACATCACTTATCATAACTCGCCTCCCGTCCCCGTGAGATCGAACGGTGGAATATAATCTTCCGTATCACTCCCCGGAAGCTGTATATAAGCATCTTCTATGCCTATATCCCAGGCATAGTCAGTCACTTCGTCATATTCTTCTTCCGTTATTCTCCTGTCTATTTCCGGATAATCCGCAAGATGCTCTGATAATGGAGTATACTGTCCCATTATGGAATATATAATGCTGTCACCGTATGTGCTGTAAAGATAATGCAGGACTTTTTTACTTTCTTCAACCAGTCCGGGCATTACAAGATGCCTTACCACAACGCCCCTTTTCATCATTCCGTCGTCATCATATTCCGGAACAGGGTGCATTTTTACCATTCTTGCGAGGGCTTCTTTTGCATAAAGTGGATAATCTTTTGCTTTTGAGTATCTCTGCGCAATATTTTCATCAAGATATTTCATATCTGTCAGGAATATATCTATATATCCCCTCAGAGAATCAACAAACTCCCCTGTGAGATATCCTCCCGTATTCAGTATAAAAGGAAGATCAAATCCTGCTTTTTTCGCCTTGTCTATTGCGGGGATTATGAAAGGCATAAAATGATCCGCCGTAACAAGGTTTATATTATGGCAACCGTCTTCTTTGAGGCGGAAAAAGATCTCCGTCAGTTCATCGGAAGTAATTTCCTTCCCTTTCCCGCCATGTGATATTTCGTTATTCTGGCAATACACACATCCAAGGGTACATCCGCTGAAAAAAATCGTTCCGCTCCCGTTTTCTCCTGAGATAACCGGCTCTTCCCAATAGTGCGCCGCCGCACGGGCGATTTTTATTTTATCCGTCTGTCCGCAGTAGCCTTTTTTTCCATCACTTCTCGATGTATTACAGCCTCTCGGACACAAATTGCATTTTTCCATATATTTCACCGATGTATTTAATTACGATAATCATATCACTTTTACATTTCATACTCAATAAAAAAATCCCGCCCTGTACTTACCACAAGGCGGAAACACTCACATAAGCATACCCATTATCCATTCGAACTGGAACCTGACAAAAAATAAACTTATCCCCCAGCTGATAATATTAGCACTGACTGCATAAAGTATCTTTCTGCCCCTCGTATGCGTCGTTTCTTTTGCGTCATTACCTGCGAGAAGAAATACATATATCACAGTTTCAATGGCAAGGATAGCCATTTCCACAGGGAAAAATCTCAGGAATGAAAATACATATCCTCCCGTTATAAGCATCCTTCCTGCAACAACAGTGAGAATTATCTGCGTAAAAGCGTTTGTCAGAATGAACAACAACGCATTTTTCTTTATCGAATATCCTAAGAGAATAAGAATTATCCCTTCGATTATGAGCGTGGGAACAAATGTGGAGATATACTGCGCAGCATACCCCACCCATACCGGCGTATATGTGATTTCTCCCGTTTCATAATCAAGAGTAACTCCCGAATGAAGGCTTTTTCTCGTAATACTTTCGTATGCGACAGCACCGTCTTTTGTAGCGATGACTATACGGTATGTAGACGGCACTCCGAAATATGAAAATGTATGCTTCATATACTCTCCGTCTTTTTCTCCTTCAAGCTCACCGAACAGCGGAATGTTTGTACCGCCGGAAAGTGCAGGATACCAGCCTTCGGATTCGTAAGAACACAGATTTCCGAGAAGTATGGGATCATATTCTGAAATATCTATATTCTCGTAATCACCCTTCTCCTCCTGCAGAAGATCAAGATAATATTCTCCCTCAGGATAATTCTTTACATTTATAACAACCATATCTTTGGGTCCGAAATCAGCTAAAACCACTGTCGGAAGTGCCATAAACAACAAAAATGCGAGAATAAAACTGCATATTTTTTTCTTTTTCATAGTAATACCTCCCATAAACATATTATCACAGAAAATTCCTCTCCTGTAGTATAAGACGTATTTTTTTATGGAAAGTATCATTATTTCACTTGATATAATACATTACCGCACTGAGAGCAACAAATACCACAAACAACGCAAAAATATTGCCTGCACAACGCCTTCTGCCTATGCGGTCAATATCTAAAAAAGGATACGGGTATTTGCTTTTCGTACCTTCAATGTTGCCGTTTTTCGCACGGTACATTATGAATACAAAATATAAAAGCGGCGCACCGAGCCAGAGTATTCCGTAAATAAATCCTCTGAAACTCTTGTCCGAATATAAAAACCAATAAACCGCCGTGGAAATGGGAATGATGTAGTGAAGGATAATGCTTTCCGTAAACTTTATGTTCATCTGCTTTATTATTTCCCTGTTTTTCAGTCCGTAAGGCACAAGGATAAAATGAAACACCAGAAAAGTCACCGCAATTATCATCATTACAGAAAAACTCACCGCACTCATATCCGTAAATGACAGAAATACAATATCGTACTGCTTGTAAACAAACAATAAAAGAAAATACACACCAACAATAAGATTGCTTATGTTTGTGTAATAAAGAAACATTGTCTTTTTGAAATGTCTTTCAGGAATCCCCGAATATGCATAAAGAGTTATAAGTGCACCCATACTGATGAGCAGACAAAGGATTCTGTCCATAGATATTCTCCTTTTTTTCGTAGAGTTATTTTGTGGACAAACAAAAATAAATATGCTAACATAAATCGGAAGAGATACGTGTCATACAGCACATAAAACTAAATAAAAAGGAAGCAGAAATGGACATCAATTATAAAAACAACCGCCGCTATAACACAGACAAACCACCACGCAAAGTCGGCAAATTCATAAACTTTATCATATATGCGCTTTGCAGAATAATACTTCTCAGAAAAGATTACACTATCGAAAAAATCGATATGGAAAATGTAAAAGCTCCGTATATATACCTGAGCAACCATATGTATTTTATCGATTTCGAGATAAATGCCATTGCAAATTATCCGTATTCCATAAATAACATCGCGACCATTGACGGATATTACCGCAGACCGTTTCTTATGGACCTTGCAGGCTGTATATGCAAGAGAAAATTCACCACAGATATGAGTCTTTTCGGAGCTATAAAAAAAGTACTTCACGAGTACAAAGCTGTCCTTGGAATGTATCCGGAAGCGAGATACACTCCAATCGGAACAACAGCGAAGCTTCCCGATTCTCTTGGACTGATGATCAAAAGAGCAGGCGCCGATGTCGTCATCGGTATACATCACGGAAATTATCTGCATACACCGTTCTGGAATTATCGCAAGAAGAGAAAGGTGCCCCTTTATCTCAGAATGAAAAGAGTGCTGACAAAAGAACAAATAGAAAATATGAGCGTTTCCGAAATAAATGAAATCATAAAAAAGGAAATGTATTACAACGAATACGAATATCAGAAAAACAACAACATCCACATTACCGAGCCTTTCAGGGCGGAAGGACTGCACAAAGTTCTTTACCAATGTCCGCACTGTATGACAGAAAGCAAGATGAATTCCAGAGGTAGCAAGCTTTTCTGTGAACACTGCGGCAAAAGCTGGGAACTGACAACTCTCGGGGAGCTTGTTGCAGACAACGGAGTTACGGAATTTTCTTCTCCTCCCGAATGGTTTGAGTGGGAAAGATCGCAGGTACGAAAACAGATCGAAGAAGGCACATATCATTTTGAAGACGAAGTTGATATATATTCTCTTCCGAGAACTATGCGTTTTATGCATCTTGGAAAAGGAAAGCTCACTCACACAACGGAAGGATTCAGCGTGACAGGACACTACCGAGGAAAAGATTATGAGATCACGAGAGACTCAAAGACCATGTACGGACTTCATATAGAATATGATTACTGCTATGTACGCCATGAAGACTGCGTGGATATTTCCACTCTCAATGATTCACTCTACTGCTATCCCACAAAACAGAACGTAGTCACAAAACTTTCATTTGCAACAGAGGAAATTTACGACATTCTCGTCAATGAAAGACGCAAAAGAAAGAAAAACAGATAACCTGCAGCCGTCAACACAGTTGACGGCCGTTTTTATATGCATATTATACGGTGACTGCCTGTAAAATATAAAAAACGCATATATTTATACTTATACGATTGTTTTTTATGATTTTGATTTTATATATGGTATAATTTCACAAAGAGGATATATCATGAACAGAAGAACATTAAAACTGATTGCACTTATAACAATGACAATAGACCATATAGGAATGATACTGTTCCCCGCACAACGGATTTTCAGGATCATCGGGAGGATGTCTTTTCCCATATTCGCATATTTCGTTGCTGAAGGATGCCGGTATTCTTCAAGCAGAATAAAATATGTTTCTCTGATGGCGATGTGCGAAGCTGTATGTCTTGTGGGGTACTGGTTCGAAAAAGGATATCTGTATTTCAGCATAATGATGACATTTATCATATCCGTAGGGATAATCACCGCATATGATGCAGTCAGAAAAATATTTACGAAAAACACAATTGCAGGCATAGTCGGAATACTTTCGTACACAGTATTTTTATATGCAGTAAACAAAATATGCATCTCGCTGGATATAATGTACGGTTTCTGGGGATGTATGCTGCCACTGTTTGCATATATGTTTGAAGACAGGATACCGTCTATCATAGCATTCTCTTTAGGGATATACCTCGTAAGTATTGGGGCCTCATCCATACAAATATACGCACTGAGTGCAATTATTCCCATTGCACTTTACGATCATAAAAAAATGAAAAGTACAAATTTCGAAAAATACTTCTATTATATATATTATCCGGTGCATATTGCACTTTTGTATCTTGCAGGAATGATAGTGCACTGAGCAATTGCATTTTGAGAAAAAATACATTATAGTATATTAATAAACATTACGGTGGTGAAATTATGCCTTACGATGGCCTTTCAGTATATCATATAGCAAAAGAATTAAAAAAACTCACAGGGACAAGGATACACAAAGTATATCAGCCTGTAAAGGACGAACTGATACTTTTTTTCTCCGACAAAGACAAATCCATGGTGCAGATATGTGCAAATCCGTCTTTTTCAAGGATATCAACCACATCAAACAAATATGATAATCCTATGAATCCGTCGGGCTTTTGTATGCTTATGAGAAAATATCTTATCGGTGCACAGCTCAGGGATGTATACCAGAAAGGGTTTGACCGAATACTAGTATTTTCCGTTGAAAATCTCGACGATGCGGGCAGGCTTATAAAAATGTCTCTCGTGTGCGAAATAATGGGTAAACACAGCAATATTATTCTTATCAATGACGAAACGGGAAAGATAATCGATTCCATAAAACATGTTTCATCAACGGTAAGTTCATACAGGGAAGTTCTCCCCAAAAGGGATTATGTATCTCCTCCGAACGACAAACTCGACCCGCTCGATTATGATATGAGCGATTGTATGGACATTATATCCTTCAACGCAGACAAAAACATATCCGCTGCATTCATGAATACGTTCTCCGGAATTTCAAAGCAACTTGCAAGAAGCATACTCATCGATATAAACGAAGAAGACAGAACACTCAGAAGTGTCGGCGGAAAAAATGAAGTGACTGAGCTTACGGAAAAATTTATTACATCATTAAAGGAAAAACTTAACGAAGAAGGCGGATACTTATATTACGACGAGGACGGAAAAGTAAAAGAATTCTCAAGTGTATATTACAGCATCTTCGACGAATATACTCACGAAAAAATTTCTTCAATGAACCTTGCGACGGAAAAATATTTCCTGTCAAAGAGCGTAAAAGCACATATTTCCGAAAGATACGAGCATATTATCACAAAAGTCGCAAGCCTTCTTTCGAGAGAAGAAAGTAAGCTCGCAATCAGAAACAGGGAACTCAGTGAAGCACAGGATTCGGAAAAATACAATATTGCGGGAACTCTACTTCTTTCAAATCTGCATCTGATGAAAAAAGGGGAAACATCAGTGGAAGTAGACAACTACTACGAAGAAGGAATGCCCAAGCTCAGAATATCACTTGAACCACACCTGAATCCCACACAAAACGCAAACAGATACTTTAAGCTTTATACAAAGGCGAAAAATGCTGTCATTCATCTTGAAAAGCTTATTGAAGAGAGCGAAAACGAAATATATTTCCTGTCCTCACAGCTTTGCTATCTGAAAAATGCATCAAACGCATCACAGGCGGAAGAAATAATCGCAGAGCTTGTAAAACACGGAACAATAAAAGTCAAAAACGCAAAAGGCATCAAAAAAGATATTCCGTCTGCACCTATGCGGCTGATGTTCGGCGAATATGAGATCCTTGTAGGCAGAAACGACCGCCAGAATGACCGTCTGACATTCAAAATGGCAAGAGCAGATGATATATGGCTACACACAAAAGATATTGCCGGAAGCCATGTAATACTCCGCACAGAAAATGGGACTGCGCCCGATGAAGCCCTCGACGCAGCGGCAAAACTTGCAGCGTTCTACTCCAAAGGAAGGGAATCCGGAAAAACGGAGGTGGATTATACATTTGCGAAATATGTAAAAAAACCTGCCGGAGCACCTGCAGGAAAGGTAATCTACACAAATCAGCATACGGTATACGTGGGGGCTGTTTCCCCGGAGGAAATGGGAGCTGTGGAAATAAAGCAGACCGAGCAAAAATAAAAATAGTTCTTTACAAACAAATAATTTTAATGTATAATGGTAAAGATGAAAATATATCACTTCAGCGGAGAAGTCGCGTAGCCCGGTCGAGCGCGCGCGATTGGAAATCGCGTAGGCGTCAAAAGCGTCTCGAGGGTTCGAATCCCTCCTTCTCCGCCATTTATACAGATCATTTAACTGCTTTATGGCAGTTATTTTTTTATATCGGAAGAGTCCCGGATAATAAAAAGGCAGGATGCTGCACAACACTCACAACATCCTGCCAGAAATAAGGTTAAAAATGGTCATAAATAATATTAGGGTGTTATTATAACACACTGCTATAACATTGTCAACTATGCTTTTAAGATCGTGCGTATAATACATTATGATAATCAATATCATTTATTGACACAAAACCCCGATGAAAGTCATTTCATCGCCAAGCATAATATAAAACTATTTTAAAACGAATTCTTTTATCTTTTCTGCCGCAAAATATATTTGATCGCTCACAGAGATCTGAGCACTCCCGTCACCATCCTGAATACCATAAGAACCGAAGTATGCGTGATTGCCGCCTTCGATTATTACTTCTTCATACGTATCGGGAAGATTCTGTATACATTCTTTGTACTTTTCCACATTCATCACACCATCATTTTCTCCGTATATGGACAGAACTTTCAGTGAGCTTCCCGAAATGTCCTCAGTAGAATATGAACCGAGAAGTATCAGTCCGTCAAATTCATCCGCGTGTTCACTTATATATGCAGCAGCCATCGACCCACCGAGAGAGTGTCCTGCCATATACCAGTTTTCGATTCCCGCATATTCATCCGCAATTCCGTCTGCGGCTTTGACATCCAGAACAGCGAGATTAAATGGCATTCTGACAAGAACAGACATTATCCCCTCTCCGGCAAACGCTTCCATAAGAGGT
This sequence comes from Anaerofustis stercorihominis, assembly GCA_015058295.1. Classification (GTDB taxonomy): domain Bacteria; phylum Bacillota; class Clostridia; order Eubacteriales; family Anaerofustaceae; genus SVCP01. The sequence continues at coordinate 8,467 of SVCP01000001.1, read as the reverse complement.
GCATAGCTTTCTGCCTCAACTTTTCCTCCCGGATAGAATATTATACCGCATTTTGCTTCCTGCGGAGAAAATACAATATATTCACCCTTGTCGGTCACTGTTATGCCTGATGCAGGATATGATATCACTGCAAGCGCTTCATCCGATGCATCATAATCATCCATAACATAGACCGCACAGACAGACATCACAACAGCGATAAAAATCAGCATATATAATATCCGTTTTTTCATTTTCACCTCTTCACAAAGTAAGCGCAGCTTACAGCAACAAACAACCCTATCATTATCCACGGCAGTGCCGCGTTCAAAAACTCAGCCATTATTCTTCCACCTCTCCTGTAAGTTCAAGATCTTTGCAGGCTTCTTTTATTCTCTTTGATCCGTAATATGAAAGAACTGCAATAAGTATATTCAGAACTCCGATATAATTGATTTTTCCGTAAGAATTTCCGCCGAGGGTATTGATAATTGCCATCAAAACATTCGTTATACCGATAAAAGCATTCAGTCCGCCTACAGTATTTGTGAATGTAAGTACACTCTTCATATGTTTCAGGCGGGAGTTTCTGTCGCTGAAAATTTCAAACGGTTCTCCGTCTGCACGTTTTTCTAGATATATCCAGCGAAACCATGTAGCTACAATATTTATCCCCATATCTTCAAGGAATGAAAAATACTGTCTGTTCTTTGGATTATTGGCATTCTCGTCAAGAAGCTGAATCTTGTATTCATATTCTCCCGGTTCACAGCTTTCAAATTCGTATTTCAGAAAAAAGTATTTTGTAAGTCGCCATCCGTTTTTCGCCTCTTCGTTAAGCCATTTTTCCTCCTTGTCGTAATCCCAGATAAAATTAAGTCTGTATTCCTTCTTTTTCATATTATCCCTCCAAAATACTTTCAGTGATCATCACAAGTTCCCTGAGCCTTGAGTATTCTCTCATAAGAGCGTCTTCTCCCGAAGAAGTGATGATATATTCCTTTTTTCTTGAACTTTCTTCTGAAGCAAGTTCCTTTATCCAGCCACGGGAAAGCAGATTATTAAGTGCTCCGTATAATGTACCCGCCGCAAGATTCACCCTTCCGTTTGTTTTTTCCTGTACGTTTTTTATTATGCCGTATCCGTGAAGGGGCTTTTTCAGAGAAAGTAAGATAAGATATACGCCCTCTGTCAATACAGTATTTTCCGCCATATCACACCTCTTTATATCTTCCTGCGATATATCGTCAACCGATATATCGTATCTGTATTATATCGTCAGACGATATATTTGTCAATATGTTTTTATAAAAAAAAGCGGCATCAGCCGCATGTTTATCATTGTTTTTTTAACTTTGCATAAATCCAATAAACCAGCATGCCCACGATGCATACTGCAGTCAGAAACGCAAAATATATCGCAAAGATAAGATATCCCAGCACATCCCACCCGGTGACGACCTCCGCCATTATTACACAGAATATTCCGGACACAGCAAATACAGCAGAAGGAATCAGCTTTACTTTTATACTCTTTGCTTTTTTACATATAATCAACTGAACGGGGAATATAACAAAAACCGATACGGCAATAATAAGATACGTAAAGTTCAGTTCATCAAGCCATATATCAAACATATCTGCCCTCCGTGTTATTTTATGTTTGTATTTTACAATAAAAACCTTTACTCATCCTTTATAGGTGGCGCAATGCCTGAACCCCATTATATCCCGGACACATAAAAAAGCTGTGCATCAACACAGCTTTTATTAAATAACAATATATATTTGGTTATTATTTTGCATATTCCACAGCTCTTGTCTCACGGATGATATTTACCTTGATCTGTCCGGGGTATTCAAGGCTGTTTTCAATTTGTTTAGCAATTTCTCTTGCTACATGTACCATATTAAGGTCTCCGACTTTTTCCGGTTTGACCATAACACGGATCTCTCTGCCTGCCTGAATAGCATAACTCTTTTCAACACCTTCAAAAGTGTTTGCAATGGCTTCGAGTTTTTCAAGTCTCTTGGTGTAGCTTTCCAAGGCTTCTCTTCTCGCACCGGGTCTTGCTGCAGAAATTGCATCTGCCGCCTGTACGAGAACAGCTTCGAGAGTCGTCGGCTCAACATCATTGTGATGAGCTTCAACCGCATGGATGACTTCTTTTGACTCTTTATATTTTTTGAGCATATCAACACCGATCTGTACATGCGGACCTTCAATCTCATGATCAAGTCCTTTACCGATGTCGTGAAGGATACCTGCTCTTCTTGCGATCCTTGAGTTTGCGCCGAGTTCGTCAGCCATAATGCCTGCGAGCTGTGAAACTTCAATGGAATGTTTAAGAACGTTCTGTCCATAGCTTGTACGGTAGTTAAGACGTCCGATAAGCTTTACAAGCTCCGGATGCATCTTCATAACGTTCGTTTCGAAGAGCGCCTGCTCACCCATTTCTTTAATTTTAGTCTGTATTTCGGTTTCTGCTTTTTTGACCATCTCCTCGATTCTTGCCGGATGGATTCTTCCGTCAACGATAAGTCTTTCAAGAGCAACTCTTGCAATCTCTCTTCTTACCGGATCAAATGATGAAAGAATTACGGCTTCCGGAGTATCGTCTATAATTAAATCAACACCTGTAAGTGTTTCCAACGCTCTGATGTTTCGTCCTTCCCTTCCGATGATACGACCTTTCATTTCGTCTCCCGGCAGGTTTACAACGGATACTGTACTTTCGGATACGTGGTCCGCAGCACAGCGCTGAATCGCATAAGTAATGATTTCTCTCGCCTTTTTGTCGGCTTCTTCCTTAGCTTCCGATTCTTTGTTTTTAATGTATAATGCAGTTTCTCTGGAAATTCGTTTTTCAACATCATCAAGAAGGATCTGACGGGCTTCTTCAAACGTAAGTTTTGAGATCTTCTCAAGCTCTTCGATCTGCTGCTGATGAAGTTTTTCAACTTTTTCCTCTTTGGCTTCAATTTCTTTAAGTTTCTTCGCAGTAAGCTCATCTCTCTTGTCAAGAGCCTGTTGTTTTTTTTCAACGCCTTCTTCTCTCTGAAGAAGTCTCTTTTCCATTGCAGAGAGTTCATTTCTGCGGTCTTTTACTTCCTTGTCAAAATCTTTTTTGGATGAGTAAATCTCATCTTTGGCTTCGACAATTTTTTCCTTCTTAATAGCTTCGCCTTCTTTAATTGCTTCTTCAACCAGTCTCGCCGCTGTCTGCTGTGCAGTTTCAAGTTTATCTCTGTTAAGTTTTTCTCTGAGATAATGACCGATAATAAATCCTATTGCAAGAGCAGCAACGATAAGTATATACGCATACCACTTCATACAAAACCTCCTATTCAATTTTCAATCAGCTAACAAATATGTTATATCAAAATGCAACCTAATTATAATTATACAAAATAACCATGTAATTATGTTATCCGTTTTTCATTATAACATATAGGATACCAATTTGAAAAGTATTTTTTTATGCTTATAACGATATTCTGCCACAAAACAGTCGCACTCCATTATGTGTGCCTGACAACGGAGTGCGATATTGATTTTATTCTTCGATTTTTTTCTGTTTGTTCTTTTTGATCGTCGTCCACAAAGATATTTCTTCGCCTTTTATCATCCTTTTGATGTTAACAAAATGCTTTGCAATAACAACAGCAGAGAGTATCCCGTTCATAAGCGCAGGCAGTGACTGCAGTCCGTAAACATGCACAGTATATAAAAACATAACTACTGCCATGCTCAGAGTTGAAATACTGATGTATCCTGTAATAACTGTTACCGCAATCATAAATGCCAGAAGTAAAAGTGTGGGAACAGCGGCCAGAGCACCATATGCCCCCATAGATGTCGCAAGCCCTTTTCCTCCTTTGAATCCCATATAAAACGGGAAAATATGTCCGAGAACAACAAAGAGATATCCTACATATGCGCAATTGATGTCTGTAAGAATCCTTACGATAAATACAGTAAAAAGACCTTTTATTACATCAATAAATGCTGTCAGAGCCGCCCACTTCCAGCCGAGGGTAACAGCTACATTGCTCGCTCCTGCATTGTTCGATCCTTCCTTGCGGATATCAAGATTACCTACTTTTTTTCCTATTATGTAAGACGGGCTTATGCTTCCTATGAGATAGCATACAACAGCCGTAATAATATATTCTGTCATATTCTTCACCTTCTATTGATTTGTTATCATTATACACATTATTTATACATATGGCAAGCGGATTTATTTAACACATATGGTGCTTGATATTGAAAAGAGCGTGTGCTAATATAAAGAAAAAGGAGGATTTTTATGGAAAACAAAATAAATATGTTACTTAATTCCGAAAAGATGCAGAAAGCTTTTGAGTATGCATTCAATGATGATGAAAACACTCTCGCCCAGCAGCTTGCCCTCGTACAGATACCGGCATTTTCACACGAAGAAAAGGCACGCTCGGAATATTTTGCAAAACTTATGCAGGATATGGGATACGAAACGACAACAGACGAAGTATACAATGTCTATACAAAAATAAAAGGTACAGGATGCGGCCCGACCGTATATATCACAGCACACCTTGATACAGTATTCCCCATGGACACTCCCCTCGAAATAAAAAAAGAAGGAACCAAAATTTATGTTCCGGGCATCGGAGATGATACGAGAGGGCTGGCGGAAATACTCAGTATTTTAAGATGCATCAAGGAAGCAGAACTCATCCCTGTAGGTGATATTATCATCGGCGCAAATGTATGCGAAGAAGGGCTGGGGGATCTGAAAGGTGTGAAGACATTCTTCAGAGATCACAAAGACGAAATCGACGGATTTATTACCGTTGACGGCTCAGGCACATCAATCTGCGCAGGTGCTGTAGGAAGCTACAGATATAAAGTAACATTCGAAGGACCCGGCGGACACTCAAACGGAGCATTCGGCCTTGTAAATCCGATCCATGCCCTCGGAAGGGCCATTGCGTATATTTCCGAATTAAGGACACCGGTGGAACCGAAAACAACATTCTGCGTAGGAGTGATCGAAGGCGGAACATCTGTAAACTCCATTGCTTATTCTGCAAGCCTGCTTATGGATATGCGTTCAATATGTGCGCAGGAGCTTGATAAGATCGATGAACAGTTCAAGGAATGTATCCAAAAAGCAGTGGAAGACGAAAATGCCCGTTGGGAAACAGAAAGAGAACTTGCAGACAAAGGACAGGGATATCGTTTTGACACATCCGCAAGAATCACCGCAAAGATCGAAAAGATCGGCGACAGACCTGCAGGCAGCCAGCCTGACGATGCGCAGATAGTTGCTGCTGTAAAAGGCGCATTTAATGCAGTGGGTATTGACGATATAAGAATACATTCCGCAAGTACGGACGCAAACGTACCCATCAGTCTCGGCATTCCTTCTGTTGCTATCGGTGGCGGAGGCACAGGAGGCGGAGCTCACTCTCTCGGAGAATGGTTCGATCCTACAGATGCATACAAAGGGGTTCAGAGAATCCTTCTCACACTGTTCACTCTCGCAGGACTTGATGGAGTAAGCGAGCCGCAGCTTGATGTAAGAAAAAAATAATATACATAAAGAGCCCGTGCAAAACGGGCTTTTTTATAGTTCATATCGATTCAATATAATTCTGAACAGCACATCTGTCCTTGAATACAATATATTCTTTGTCCGGGTATTTTTCAAATAACGCCTTCATCACCGGGATGTTTGTTTCCTGAAAACTGCGTATATAATCCATAAATTCTTCATCTTCTTCCGTTTCTACCCAAGGAATATCCTCACGGACCGTACCGATGCGATCCCTGACACTCTGAAGACATATATCAGCCGGAAGATCGAGAAAAAACACCGTGTCACATTCTGAAAGACGCACCTCCAGTGTCCTTGAGAAATTCCCGTCGATTATCCAACGGTCTTTTTTCATCACTTCGGAAAGCCGCTGATCGAATATTTCAGAAGATACAGTGGTTTTGTCAGGATTCCAGTAAAGGTTATCAAGATGATATACGGGAATATTTATTTTCTCAGATAACTTTCTCGAGAATGTGCTCTTGCCGCTTCCCGGGCAGCCGATGACTATTATTTTGTCATTCATTATTTCACCTGCAACAAAGCCCCTGTTTTTGCAGGGGCTTTGTAAATAATTTATTTCATTACAACTGACGGGAACAATCCGCTGTTTGTGTGCGGGAGGAAGCATGCCGCCTGGAATTCATCCATATATCCCGGATGGCTTGAAAGCTCAATGTATGTCATGCTCTTGGAGAGTTCAGCAACTTTTGCATTCGCTTCATCTGACATGATCATGCAGTAAGCGCCTGAAAGCGATGAGTTACCGATGTATTTGTACATTTCAAGAGGAATATCCGGAAGCATACCGATGTTGATAGCTTTCTGCATATCGATACCTGAACCGATACCGCCGGCAACAAATACTTTCTCGAGAAGGCTTACATCCATATCCATCATTTCAAGCATTACATTGATTGCTGAGAAGATAGCACCTTTTGCACGGATGAAGTTGTCGATGTCAACTTCTGTGAGTTCGATATCTTTTACAGAATCAGCTTCTTCCTTGAATGCGATTACGTATGAACCGATACCGTATTCATCATGTTTGATTCTCTTACCTTCACGGCAGAATTTTCCTTTCGGAGTGATGATTCCGCAAAGGAACAATTCGCTGATAATATCAATAATACCTGAACCGCAAAGACCGATGGGTTTCTGTCCTTCATCGCCGATAACAGAATATGTAGGTTCCATCGTATCTTTATCGATAGTGATAGATTCAATAGCTCCGTCTGTAGCACGCATACCGCAACTGATGTCGCCGCCTTCGAATGCCGGACCTGCAGAGCAAGCGCAGGATACAAGGAAGTCTGCATTACCGAATACGATTTCGCCGTTTGTACCGAGGTCGATGAACAATGAAAGTTCCGGAGAATTCCAGATCATTGATGCAAGTGTACCTGCAGTAATGTCGCCGCCTACATAGCTTCCGATGTTTGGAGCGATGTCCACTTCCGCGTGCGGGTTAATGTTAAGACCGAGATCAATACCTGTCGGGCAGTCTGTTTCGAAGAATGTGGGAATGTACGGTTCCATTCTCAGATAATCTGCATGAATACCCATAAACAGGTGATTCATTGTAGTATTTGAAGCAACGAGCATAGAATAGATCTGTTTTGTGTCGATCTTGATGCTTCTTGCCATGTTTTCTACGATGGGATTGATAGTTTCTTTAATTACAGCATCCTGAAGTGTTTTTACTCCACCTGCCTGAGACTGCTGGATAATTCTGTTGATAACATCAGCACCATAACGGATCTGTCCGTTTCCGCTTGAACCTTTTGCGAGGATATCTCCTGTTGCAAGGTCTACGAGTACCATAGATACAGTTGTTGTACCGATATCTACTGCAAGGCCGTAAGCTTTTACATCTTCGCCTGCCGGGAAAATATCAACTACACTGTAAACTTCGCCATCTTTTCTTACAACGGCTTTAACATCGAAGTTTGCTTCTCTGAGAGTAAGCGGAAGTTTTGTCAGTGCATAATATGTAATAACAACATTTTCAACGCCGAGAACTTCGCATACTTTCCATTTGAGTCTTTCATTGTCAGGCATTGTGTCATCCATTGTCGGCTCGTCCATTGTGAGCTGAACAACACTGAAGCTGTTTTCAAACGGAAGACCTGCTTCAACAACCTGTGCTTTGATATCATTGAAGATAGCAATTTCTTCCGGGCTGTTGAGATCAGCAATCTTCATTCTTGAACGATATGCTGCTGAAATATCGGGAATGAGAACAGCAACATCGCCTGTTACCTTACTGTTGCACGCAAGGCGATATCCCTGATCGTATTCTTCCTGAGAAATATGTCTTGTAATCGGAGAGTCAATTTCTCCTGATACTAATTTTACCTTACATTTACCGCAAGATACGTTTCCTGAACAAGGTGCATCGATAGCAACGTTTGCTTTCTTAGCTACGTCCAGAAGGTTTTCACCGTCGTTGGCAAAGATGACGATATCTTCGCCCTGCTCAAATTTAAATGTAATCTGTGCCATTTATTACCTTCCTGTTTAGTTATAATATTTATTTCATTTTCGGTTTACTGTTTTTTATTATACATTATTTTATGTGAAAATAAAAGTATTTTTAGACAATGACACACTATTTGTATCCATCTCACATACTATACGGAAGATATTTCCTGTATATGAATCTCTGCATAAAAAAAGCAGTGCTTTCGCACTGCTTTAAAGTTACTTTTTACTGAAAATTAAGCTTCCTGATTTCTGAGAGCTGCTTCTCTTTCAGCGTTTGCTTTAGCATACATAGCTGCTTCTTCGTCTGTAAGTTTGTAAAGAAGCATTGTAAGTACGCCTGAGATTGCTGACATAACTGCCGGGATAAGAGCCATTGTGATCATGAATCTATCCATATGTTCGAAGTAACCGAGTTT
>SVCP01000023.1 GCA_015058295.1 Anaerofustis stercorihominis | reverse complement strand
AAAAGATCATCGAAAGAAAAAATAAAGTGGTAAAAAACCTTGTCAAGGGTATAGGAATGCTCATCAAGGCAAATAAAATAACATACGTGAACGGATTCGGAAGTCTTGTCGATAAAAATACCGTAAAGGTCGTAAAAGAAGGCGGGGAAGAAGAATCAATAAGTACAGATTATGTTATTCTTGCAACAGGTTCCGTCCCCACAGTTCCGAAAATGTTCGGGTATGACGGAAAGAGAGTAATTTCATCAAATGAGATACTCGATATGAACACTCTTCCTGAGTCAATCATCATCGTCGGCGGAGGAGTTATCGGCTGCGAGATCGGTCAGTTCCTTGCAAAAATGGGAAGCGACGTTACAGTGGTCGAGATGCAGGACAGAATACTTTCCACATGCGATGAAGACGTGATAAAACATGTTCTCAGGCAGTTCAAGAAAGATAAAGTGAAAGTCATCACTTCAGATGGTGTCGGTGAAGTGCTAGTCGGCGAAGACAGCGTAGAAGTAACTCTCAACAGCGGAAAGAGCCTGTCTGCAGAATATCTTATGGTGTCTGTAGGCAGAAGACCTTATACGGAAGGTCTGAATCTTGATAATGCGGGAGTTGAACTTACGGAAAGAGGGTTTATAAAAACAGATGAAACTCTCAGGACAACAGCGGACAATATCTATGCCATCGGAGATATCCTGCCATCTTATCAGCTGGCACATGTCGCATCAAAAGAAGCATTTGTAGCGGTGGATAATATCCTCGGAAAGAACAAGCAGATGAAGTACAATGCTGTTCCCGCGTGTGTGTTTACCAATCCGCAGGTTGCGACAGTCGGAAAGACAGAGTTTGAGCTTAAAGATGAAGGAGTAAACTACAAGGTCGGAACCTTTGACTTCAAGACCCTCGGAAAAGCTCCGGCGAGCGGACATCTCACGGGGTTTGTAAAAGTAATTACCGATGAAAATGATGTCATTATCGGTGCGGCTATCGTCGGACACGAGGCATCGGATATGCTTCAGGTGCTTACGACAGCGGTTACTCTCGGACTTACGGCGGAAGAAGTGGGAGATTGTATCTTCCCGCATCCGACAATGTGCGAGGCTATAATGGAAGCTCTTCACGATCTGCACGGGGTAAGCATACACAAAGTCTGACGATACGTGTCAATTTCCCGATGTTTTAATACAATTACAACATAGTTCACATTTTTATAGGAGGTAAATATGAACATTCCCAATGAATTGAAATATTACACGAACCATCTCTGGTTTCTGATCGAAGATGATGAGATCACAGTTGGCATCACGGACTTTGCACAGGAAAATATGGGCGACATTTTGTTCGTAGATCTTCCTGCGGCAGGCGATACATTTTCTGCGGAAGAAGTGTTTACTGAACTTGAATCTTCAAAATCCACACAGGAGATAACAATGCCCTTTGATTTTGAAGTACTCAGTGTAAATGAAGAACTTGATGATTCTCCGGAACTCATCAACGAAGACGCGTACAAAAATTACATTCTCAAGATCAAAGCGGATTCTGATCTTGATATGCTTCTTGATGCCGGAAAATATGAAGAACTTTGCGAAAGCGAAGCTGAATAGAGACGAATTTGATATGTATATCAAAGGACCCGATTCACATCGGGCCTTTTGATTACTTTGAAACTGTAAGTATATGTTATCTGATAATCACATTCATCTGATCCTTGACGGGAAAAATTATAAAAATGCACTCCTGCGTCATAAAGACTGTATTGATGAAGGCTATATAAGAAGCGTATTTGAGGGGTATGAAAAACGCGGGACTGAGTTTCTCCGTGACGGTGGCGATAATCTCGGGGTGGGACTTTATGCAAAGAAATTTGCTTCCGAGTACGGGATCACATACCTTTCGCCGAATTTTGCAATACACAAAAAAGGCTACTATGGAGATATTCTCGGCAAAAGCTACGAAGATTACGATGAGTTTGAAATGCTTCTTGATGAGCTTGAAGACACAGGTGCGGATTTTGTGAAATTTATGGCATCATCCATTATGGATTTTTCTGCATTCGGGAAATTTGAAGGCAATATGCTGCCGTTGGAGGATATAAAAGAAGCTATTGGCAGGATCAAGGCAAGGGGCTACTGTGCTATGGTCCATGTTAATTCGGACAGTTCAGTAAGGACGGCGATACAGTGCGGTGCTGACAGTATCGAGCATGGATTTTATATGTCGAAAGAGACTATACACATTCTTGCGGACAGCGATTGTGTGTGGGTTCCGACGATATGTGCAGTGGGAAATCTCATGGACAACAAAAGTCTGCGAGGAGCTGACAGAGGCGTTCTTAAAAATATAGTAAATCTTCAGATTGAAAATGTGAGGTATGCTCTTGATATCGGTGCAAAAGTCGCTCTCGGAACTGATGCAGGTTCTTATGGTGTTACTCACGAAGAAGGCATACGCAATGAGGAATATTTTTTCGGTCTTTGCGATGATGATTATAAAAGAAAGATACAGGACGGAAATATATATTTGAAAAAATTATTCGGAGGTGAATGATGAATAATAAAGTTCTTTCAGCAGCGGAAATCTGTTCGTTCTGGAGTGAAACGGGAAAGAAAAAGGGCAATCTCCCTATATTTAAAATGTTTTATCTCGGAATATTCGCAGGGATATTTATCGGTTTCGGCGGAGTAAGTTTTTTGACAATGACAGGCAACATCAAAGGTGATGCCGCAATACTCGGAAAGCTTTTCGGGGCATTTATGTTTGCGCTGGGGCTTATGCTTGTTGTATTCTTTTCAGCAGAGCTTTTTACAGGTAACTGCCTTATGCCCATTGCAGTGCTCGATAAAAAGATAACTTTAAAGCAGATGCTCACAAACTGGGTGGTGGTTTATGCCGGAAATGCTGTAGGCTCGTACATTTTTGCATATGTTATGTTTGCAAGCGGACTGTTTAATGGTGAAGCTATGAAAGCAAATATGATAAATGTTGCTCAGGCGAAGGTCAGCCTCACATTTGTTCAGGTTCTTGTCAGGGGAATTCTGTGTAATGTTCTGGTTGTTGCTGCATTATGGTTTCAGAGTGCATCGTCAGATATGCCCGGAAAGATCCTTGCCATACTTTTCCCCATTGCGGCATTTACGCTTTGTGGATATGAACACTGCGTTGCAAATATGTTTATGATCCCTCTCGGTCAGCTTCTGGGAGCGGAAATAACCTTTGCCCAGTGCTGGATAAGTAATATAATACCTTCGACTATCGGAAACATTATCGGTGGAGCGCTCGTCGTTGCTGTTCCGATGTATTATACATATTTACATAAAAAATAGTGCGAACACTGCTTCGGCAAAAGGGATATAAATTCAGTGCATTATAAAGTACAGCCTTCTTTGTGAAGGCTTTGCTTTTATGTAAAATATATTTTTCTTGCAATAGAAAGAAACTTTTATTACACTAATGATATATAGATTTATGTGTGAGGTTAATTATGATCTGGTGTGTGGAAGATGATGCGAGCATCAGGGATATAGAAGTATATACTCTTAAAAGTATGGGCTTTGATGCTGTAGGTTTCGAAGATGGTGAAGAGTTCCGGAAGGCTCTGAAACACGGCCGTCCGGATCTTATTATTCTGGATGTGATGCTCCCGGGAGAAGATGGCATAGACATCCTGAAAAAATTAAAATCCAGCAATTTGTATTCCGACATTCCTATAATTATGGCTACGGCAAAGGGAAGTGAGTACGAAAAAGTAGAAGCTCTGGACATCGGAGCTGATGATTACCTTGTGAAGCCGTTTGGGATGATGGAAATGGTTTCCCGCGTAAAAGCTGTTTTGCGAAGAGGTGCACCCAGAAGGGAAAATGTACTTAAATGCGCAGATATGATAATGAATCTTGAAGAAAGAACGGTTTTTATAGGTCAGGAAAAGATAGCGCTCACATTCAAGGAGTTTGAGATATTGAAGCTGTTTTTGTCCAATCCCGGAAGTGTATTCTCAAGAGAGATGCTTTTTGAGCAGGTGTGGCAGATGGGGTATCTCGGAGAAACGAGGACTGTGGATATGCATATAAGATCCCTCAGGAGAAAATTAGGTGAATACGGAAACCTTATAGAGACTGTAAGAAATGTCGGATATAAGATAGAGGCAAAAAATGACTGAGAGGATATTCCGTTCTGTCGTAACAGCCGTACTCATTACATTACTGTGCAGTCTCGTGATAATTGCAGGGGTGTTCAATGAATACTACACGGATATGCAGTCAGAACGTCTTCGTGTGGAATGTCGTATTGCCTCCGTCGGCATAAAAAATATGGGAGTTGATTATCTTGACGGCATAAGAGGAGAAGATTTCCGCGTCTGTCTTTACGACACTGCCGGATATCTTATATATGATACGGGAGCTGAATACGGGATAGATGAACGAATGCTTTCAGATATATGGACTGAAAACAGTTCGGAGAGCAGTGCGTATCTGAGTTTTACAGAAAAAGTCTTTTTCTATGCGCAGCGTGTCAGTGAAACACAACTTCTTGTTGTCAGCGCATCTCAGCCGACGATGCCTGTGATGATTATGGGAATGATTCAGCCGTTGTTGTTTGTTCTTCTGATTGCAGCGATACTGTGCACAGTGTTTGCAAACAGCATATCAAAGAAGATAGTGGATCCTCTCAATGAATTAGATCTTGACAATCCCCTTGAAAATGAGGTGTATAAAGAGCTTAAACCCCTTATGCGCAGGATTGATTCTCTTTCCAGACAGATAGATCAACAGATGTCGGAACTGAAGCGCAAAAATGATGAATTTACGATGATTACCTCCAATATGAGTGAAGCCATCATTCTTCTTAACGAAAGGGAGGTCGTTGTAAGTATGAATCCTTCCGGGTACAGGCTTTTCGGGCTGAGCGAGGACTGCACCGGCAGAATGTTTATTACCATAGACCGCAACAGAGAGATCAGGGAGGCTGTCCGTATTGCGTTCGAAACAGGGCACAGCGATGTATTCAGAGAGATAAACGACAGATTTTATCAGTTCGATATAAGCCGCATATCTCACGACGGAAAGATTGCCGGAGCTGTAATTCTTGCTGTCGATGTCACGGAACAGGCCCTTGCGCAGAAAGCAAGGAGAGAATTTACTGCAAATGTTTCTCATGAACTTAAAAGTCCTCTTCAGTCTATCATGGGAAGTGCAGAGCTTATTGAGAAAGGCATCGTAAAAGAAGAAGATATGCCGAGGTTTATCGGACATATAAGAACGGAGTCTGCAAGACTTTTAAGCCTTATTGAAGATATAATGCGTCTTTCACAGCTTGATGAACAGACCGATATGCAAAGGGAAGAAGTGAATATCTACGAAGTTGCAGAGGAAACCGTCTGCTTGCTTGAAGACGTCGCATCAGCAAGGAAAGTAAATCTTGAGCTGGAGGGAGATGAATGTGTTATTCCGGGGGTAAGGAGGCTTGTTTCGGAGATAATATACAATCTCTGTGAAAATGCTATCAAATACAATGTCGAAGGCGGAAAGGTATTTATCGGGATAACCGAAGGAATGGATAATGTGACGCTTTCCGTAAGGGATACAGGTATCGGCATCGACAAAAAACATCACAGTAGAATTTTTGAGAGATTCTACCGTGTTGACAAGAGCCATTCAAAACAGACCGGTGGAACGGGACTCGGGCTTTCAATCGTAAAGCACGCAGCTCTTTATCACAATGCGAAGATAAATATTGACAGTGAGCCCGGCAAGGGGACGGTGATCGAGGTAGTTTTTCCAAAGTAAGCAAGTAGTTTAGGCATCATTTTGCAGTGATGCCTTTTTATTTATATGAGTAGGTCTGGCTTTATTAGCTGTTTGCTGGTTTTGTGATCAGTTGAATTATTTTGATGTTTGTGGTAAAATTCACAATACATAAATTGTTGGGAGAACACACAATGGAAGAAGTTTTATTTGACAATATCCACGATTCATTTTTGTATGAGGACAGGACATTACCGGCAACACTAAATGAATTTATTGATTTTGGACTAAGTCCAATGGACTATGTCGAGTACATTGGTTTGACTTTGAAATTGCAGGGGACAGTTCTTTTAGGGCATACCAAAACAGACCCAAGGAGATATTCAAGAGAATTGGATGAAGTGTTAAAGGAATTTTTGATGTTTTGTGACGATAGAAAATTGATATGCAAACCGTACACTTTGCATTATTTTGATATATTGCAAGCTGCTATTCGTTGGTATGACTCACTTCAATATATACAAACTTCAGAAACATTTCGTTTGGAAATAGAACGACGATTATCTTCTTGGTGGGATGACCTGGATTTGTTTATTGTAGATGTGTTATATGAAAAATTTGGAATTCTGTATTTTGATCGTGGCTGTTTCGCAGAGTATCCGAATGGAGACGATTTCATTTTTTGTGAGGGGCATACAAAAATATATAGATGGGATAAAGATACTAAAGAGCGTGTTTATTTGAGATATAAAGAAGTGAAAAAAATCTATGAATTTCTTGAAATAGAAATGAAACAATTAGAGAAAAAGATTTATGACCATGAAAATATGAGTGTTGAAATAAGAAACGGCGGTGATGTGGATGTTGGCTTGGATTGGATAAATACCCTGTCCGAGCTGAACAAAAGTAGTTTTCTTTTAGAAGAAATATTTGAAGATGTTTCCGATGCATTAAAAACATTGGATGTTTATAATTTCAGAGAAACGGATATTTTATATGTTATTTGCGGTGATGATATTTGTTTGACGGATAATCATCATATATCTGAGGTTAGGGTGAATTTTTCATTTTATGGAAAAGATGACAAAGAATATGTAATAAAGCGTTGCTCTGACTGTATGCGTTATCAGATAAGTATTGATGAACTTACAATGATATTCGACAATTATGGTGTTATTAGAGCCCAGATTATTTATGTTGGAGCAGATGTAAATGATTTTTCAGGCTTCGACAGTACATCAGTATTTTATGATATGGGATATACTGTAAGCGCATCCGTAGGATTAACTGCCTCCCGTAGACAAAAAATTTTAGTTAATGTAATAAACTCCGGAGTTGCGACCAAACATGAAGTACTCGCTTTTTTAAGGCAGAGAATGAATATAAATGGAATGAAATCTGGGAATGAACTTGCATATAAAAAATGGAAGGAAGATTACGAATTTATACGTAAATTGTAGCAATTCTGCGAACCGCATTCCCACACTTTCCAGCAGACACAATGTGTCGGTGCTGTCCCCTATGTCGATCTTTTGTTGATGTATGTTTTTGATGTGTGGTATTTATATTGACCATTTGGTGTATGCATTTACGCAACATTAATCCGAGATTAAATAAATTAAATTACAGGCATTTATATGCTATAATGTAATAAGAAAATGGCGGAGGGTATTTAAAATGAGCTTCAAGAAAATATTTGCGATTTTGATATGCATTTTTCTTATACTGTCATGTTTTGCCTGCGATTATAATGACGACAGACAGAAATATTATGAATACTCCGAACGGACACCTCTTTCATATGCTGTTGAAATCGGTATGAATTACGATGAAGTCAGAACAAGGATACCTGTTGCTGAGGTAAAAGGCGGGACGCTCTGGGTTGCCGAGTCAGGGAGTCATGAGACAGGCGGATATATTACGGAATACTATGAGTTTTCGGATGAGAAGCTTTCGCATATGTCTGCGTGGACTGATCTTACTTTCGGTTATACAACCGATGATGAGATATATGAATACGGCAGAAAATATTTCCCTCAGGCAGTGAAGAAAATATTTGATGATTTTAAAACTGTAAGAAACCTTGAATCTGATATATCAGCCGATAACCTTACGGAAGAAGATGATTCATTTGAAGCATATCTTGAGACTGATACATACACAGTCAGCTTTATAGCTCAAAGATATGTGTATAATGATTCTTATAATACTCCGAAGGATGCCGACGAATATATTTACGGCAGGATACACATAGATATTTATGCAAAATAAACAGGAAGGCTTATTGCCTTCCTGTTTTGTATCAGTATGCTACATCATACGTTCCGCCGTGCCATGTGGCAGTTGCACCGAACTCGGCGCTGCAGTAATTGCCTTCCCAAGCATAATACAGGTTGTAAACTCCCACATCAGGGGAAGATATCCTCGATACACATACTTTGCCTTCATATGTCGCCAGATACGCATCAATCATCATGTTTTCATCGTAATTTACGGTTGCGTTGTAAAGAGTTCCGACGACGAATGACAAAGTTTCCTGAGTCAGTGTTCCTGTAAGATCTACCCCGAAAGCATTTCTTGCAGATGTTATTATATCGGATATGCTTTTGCCGAGCATATATTCGTTATAAATGTGTGCTATGATATTTCCGCCATTTCTGAGTTTGAGTGTTACAAGGCGAGCTATTCCTCTCGGCATATATACCTGCGAGGCTGTATATGCCTGAGATGTTCCCGAGATAAGGAACGATCCTCCGTCAGGCGCATACACAGGCTCCGTTGTTGTATTGCTGCGGGTGTCGATTTTTAATTCCTTGTATACCACGGATATATCTTCGGCAAAAATATGGAATTCTCCGTCTGAAAATTTTACTGCGGAAGTTGCGGGAAGTGCATTTTTCAGTCTGATGAGTTCCATCATCTGAGGTATGCTCATATGGTTTGTGAGGCAGAAAACTATAAGTGACGACAGGCACAGTATGATTGCGACAAGTGCCAATGACTTTTTCTTCATTTTTATTCTCTCCCTAATTGCAATAAATGAAATATCAGCGTGTATTTTTATTATATTGCATACGCAGATCCCGTGTCAATATGTGCAGTCTCTACAGTTATTCATACAAAAAGGAAGGCTTATTGCCTTCCTTGATTTTTTTATTTTACGAGTGCCATACCTTCTTTGATAGCTTCGATGTTGATGGGAACGAATCTTGCCTTTGAGCCTGTCATTGTCTTGTCGAGGACCTGACGGATCGTATCGATTCCCACAACCGGATGTCTGCCGAGGTATGCGCCTAAGATTACCATGTTTGCGCCTTTCGGGTTGCCGAGTTTTTCGGCGATGTCGTTTGCGGGGATCCTGAAGATGTTGATGTCTGTTCTCGTCGGTTCAAGGTCTACGAGAGATGAGTTGATATAAAGATCTCCACCCGGTTCAACAGCCGGCTCGAATTTTTCCAGAGACGGATTGTTCATAATGATAGCGCTTGTTGCCTTTGTGATAATGGGGGAACTGATTTCCTTATCGGATACAACAACAGAACAGTTTGCAGTGCCGCCTCTCATTTCCGGGCCGTATGAAGGCAGCCAGCTTACCTGTTTGTCTTCGTACATTCCTGCATATGTGACGAGCTGACCGATGAGCATAATGCCCTGGCCGCCGAATCCTGCCATGATGATTTTTTCGTTCATTTATTCTTCCTCCCAGTCTTTGAATGTTCCAAGCGGATAGTACGGAATCATATTATCCCTGAGCCACTGAAGGGCTTCTGTGGGAGCAAGACCCCAGTTTGTCGGGCATGAAGAAAGAACTTCAACGATAGCGAAACCTTTGCCTTCGAGCTGTGTGCGGAAAGCTTTTTTGATAGCTTTTTTTGCTCTTGCGATGTTTGCGGGCTTGTCAACAGTTACTCTGGCAACATATTTCGCACCATCGATAGTTGCGAGCATTTCGCTGATCTTGATTGGTTTGCCGGAGTGTTCTTCTGTTCTGCCGAAAGGAGAAGTTGTTGTTTTCTGACCGATAAGCGTTGTCGGCGCCATCTGTCCGCCTGTCATACCGTAGATAGCGTTGTTGATAAAGATCGTTGTGATCTTTTCGCCACGGTGTGCAGCGTGAACGA
Source organism: Anaerofustis stercorihominis (assembly GCA_015058295.1). Classification (GTDB taxonomy): domain Bacteria; phylum Bacillota; class Clostridia; order Eubacteriales; family Anaerofustaceae; genus SVCP01. Next base: position 14,788 of record SVCP01000023.1, on the reverse strand, counting down.
TTTCGTTTGTGCCGATTGAAGCAAGGTCTCCGTCGCCCTGATATGTAAATACTACTTTGTCCGGCTGAACTCTCTTGATGCCTGTTGCAACAGCAGGTGCTCTTCCGTGAGCTGCCTGGTGCATATCGCAGTTGAAGAAGTTATAGCATGTTACGGAGCATCCTACGGGAGCTACACCGACAGTATCTCCGAGAACTCCGAGTTCTACGAGACATTCTGCAACGAGCTTATGTACGATGCCGTGTGTGCAACCGGGGCAGTAGTTTGTGATAGCGTCTGTCAAGCCTTCTGAACGTTTATATACTATACTCATTTAGCTTCACCTCTCAAAATCTTCATAATTTCTTCCTTGATGTCTTCCGGCTGCGGGACCATACCGCCGCTTCTGCCGTAGAAGTATGTCTGCCAGCGTCCGTTTGCGCCGATTTTTACGTCGTCGATCATCTGACCAAGGCTCATTTCTGTGCAGAGGATACCTTTGCAGTCGGGGTTTATTTTGTCAAATGCTTCGTACGGATACGGCCAGAGTGTGATCGGGCGGATAAGACCGACTTTGAGGCCTTCCTTGTCACATTCTTCAAGTACGCTCTTTACGATACGTGATGTTGTTCCGTACGCAACAACTACTACATCTGCGTCTTCGATGTTTACTGCTTCGTAGCGTACTTCGTTCTTTTCGATTTCTTTATATTTCTTGTCAAGGAGTACGTTGTTGTCTTCGAGTTCCTGCGGATCAAGATAGAGTGAGTTTATGATGTTTGGCTTTCTTTCGCCTTTTGTACCTGTTGTTGCCCAGGATTTGTCAGCATATTTGATTTCTCTTTCCTTGAATTCGATAGGTTCCATCATCTGTCCGATCATGCCGTCTCCTACGATCATTACGGGCACACGGTAGTATTCCGCAGTGTCAAATGCTTCCTGCATGATGTCTACAGTTTCCTGAAGGTTTGCGGGAGCGTATACGATAAGACGATAGTCTCCGTTTCCGCCGCCTCTTGTTACCTGATAGTAGTCGCTTTGTGCCGGCTGGATTCCGCCGAGACCGGGGCCCCCACGGACGATATTTACGATTACGCAGGGAAGATGAGCTCCGCAGATATATGAGATACCTTCCTGTTTGAGTGCGATTCCGGGAGAAGAAGATGATGTCATTACTCGGACACCGCATCCTGCAGCACCGTATACCATATTAATTGCAGCTATTTCACTTTCTGCCTGTAAGAAAACTCCGCCTTCTTCCGGAAGTCTTCTTGACATATATTCGGGAAGCTCTGTCTGCGGTGTGATGGGATATCCGAAGAAGTAACGGCATCCGGCCTTGATGGCAGCTTCACCGATGGCTTCATTGCCTTTCATAAGTATCTTTGCCATAATTTTCCTCCTAATCGATTTTTTCAACTGTTATTGCAGAGTCGGGGCACATTACCGCGCAGTTTGCGCAAGCAATACATTCCTCGGGCTTTGTAATAATAGCCGGGTGATAACCCTTCTGAGTAAGTCTTGTTGCATCAAGCTCAATCAAATTTTTATTGCAGGCATCCACGCATAAACCGCAGCCTTTGCAATATTTTTCATCGAATGTTACGATTCCTTTCGCCATTTTTCCACCTCATTTAATTTTTACAGCCAATCCGGTCTCATGTATAGCTGATTCAGGATGAATAAGTTTTTTATACCCTCATTTGCCGCTTCTTCTGTGAGATACTCCGGTATCACATTATATACTACCGGAATATTCATTTCAGCAGAGACTTCATCCGCAAGAATGCTGCCTCTTCTGACGTCCTCAATGGAAGTTTCCCTGAGCATATGAGTATTATTTATTATACCGTTTATCTGTAAACGGCTGTGGGCATTTATCTGCGCAATATAACTGAGTGCGCTCTGCAGGTCTTTTGTAAACGGGCGGTTTGCATTTAGAACGATATACATATTATAATCTCTTCCGGCTATCAGGTGCGCAAATCTCGAGAGTACTCTCGCTCCGTTTCCGTCTCCGCCTACATCAAATATGATCTTGTCTGTATGATTGTCTATAAGACCGTAAAGTTCTGCGGACAATGCAGGCACTTCCGCCGTCATATTGGGCATATTCAGGTTGTTTGCCACAAGGTGAACACCTGCTTTTTCGAATTCCTTGTCTTTCTCCCTGCTTCTGAAATACGGGTTCACTATGTCAAGATCCGCAATAGTGCATTTTTCGCCGCTTTCTGCGAATTTCATTGCCATATTTACGCAAATTTCCGTTTTTCCGCTGCCGTAATGACCTGTTACTATGGTTAAATTACTCAAAATGACCCCTCCGCTATGGGTATTTTGCTAATTTTACACCTAATAAAATTGAATGTCAATACGGGTACGTTCATTAAGGTGAATTATTCAGAAAATTTTTACTTTTATCCTTTTGTTCGAAGCATTGTATTAATGGAATTTATATGTTATAATCAGATACAAAAGTTACAAGAATGATACATCTTCCCTTCAGAAGGAGAATTTATGAAATATACAGACACAGTGAAAAAAAACAGGATAATTACCGCTTCTCTGGCAGTTGTCCTCGTGATGCTTATGCTTTTTAATCTGGGATTTGCTCAGAGTTATTATTCCATGAGTGATGTTCAGTTCCAGAATCTTGACGATCAGATGCTCAGTGCATCTTATTCGCAGAGTTCAAACGGAAAAGGCGTCATAATAGCAAGCGATTTGTCTCACGACAAAGGAGAGCTCAGTAACCTTGTATACGAACTGAAAAAGCTCGGTTACGGTATATATGTATTTGATTATCCGTCAAATGGTTATTCGGGAGGAAACGTTCCTTTCGGAATCAGAGAAAATGATTATCTCGCCGAGCAGTTTTATTGTGCATTGGTATCCTTTTCGCAGCTTTCCGGGATCTTGCAGGAAAATATTCATATTGTCGGATACGGAATGGGTGCAAGAGGCATTCTCAACTGTGCATCTCTCGGTCTTATCAGTCCTGCAAGCCTGACTGTTGTGGGAGCTGATATAAATCTCACAAACAGACTTCAGTATGATATTCTTAATTTTACCGTAGACACAGAGCTTGAATGGATAAAAAATCTTTCTGCGCAAACACCGGGATGTGACATAAATATTATATATGCGCCGTTCGACAATATTTCAACAAAGGACGATGCTGATGCTCTCAAAGAAATCCTTTCCGCAGGAGGAAGTGTCTCCTCACGCAAAAACAATGTTTCGGTAGACAGTGCTGGAAGTATCCATATACTTACAATGTATTCCGCATCTGTAGCAAGGGCCGTGACAGAATTTATTTCCGGACTTGACAGTATCAGCTACACTCCGCAGTTTATGCTTTCGCTGAGGGGGATCAGTATTGCCATCATGTTTGGATTGTATATTGCACTCCTCAGGTTTATCAACGGATGCCTGCCGGTAAAAAAATATAATGAAGGAAATGTGAAGATCACAAAGAGCTTTTTCAGGGACAAGATCGTAATGCTTCTTGCCGGTGTGGCAACTATGGCAGTAATTGCTTTTGTGCTGTATCTCATTCCCATCAGATACCCGTATAATGATATGTTTGCGCTGTGTCTGTTCAGCGGATACGGTGTTGCCATGCTGTTCCTTTACAGGTACTCTTCATTCGGCGGCGGGATCGGAAAGTATATGTTCACGAGAGACAGAAAAGGCAAATACAGATTTATATCTCTTGTTATGTTTGCCATAACTCTGGGTGTAGGGCTTATTGCATTATGCAGCTTTTATAATCCGTTTTCAATCTTTCTTAAATTTGACTGGGCAATAATATTCACTCTTCTCTGTGCAACGACATTCTATATAGATGAAAGAGAAAGGCATATTCTCAATGTGACATACAGGGAAAAGTTATATCTCATTCTTATAAATTATGCCCCCATCATTATAGGATTTGTTGCTATGATTATTATCGGACAATTCTCTTATGCATACAAGATGCTGACTATGATGGTAATGATTGTACTTGCAATCGCGTCCGAATCGCTCACAAGGCGCATCGGCAGTTCATCAAGAATGAGCGCGCTTTTCAAGGGATTTGTATTCAGTATGATAATTTTCTCTCAGGCGACTATGTTCTTTAATCTTTAAATAATAAACTAAACGGCTTCTGCCGTTTTTGTTTTTTATGTATTGCAATAGCTTTGATGCACTGATATAATAAATATGAACTTGAATTTTCATTCTCAAAAGAAAATAAAGGGGTATAATCACTTTACATTTCCATGGTCCTTTGCCAAAATGAGTAAAAACCGGCATGCTTTGCTTAATCAGAAGGAGTGGTCGCCATTGGGTGTGTTAAGTTTGATTAGATAAAGAGGTGGCTTTTGCCACCTCTTTTCATCTTGTCGAGAAATCCCAAATCGGCAAATTTTAACGATGAAAATTTGCCTTGCTGCGTTAAATTTTCATGCGAAAAAGCTCATTTACGGGTAGTAAACCGCGCTTTTCCGTATAAAAAATGTGCCTTGTCTTTGGGCTTTTCGAACAATCTGTGAATAAAAAAACAAACCGTCATTTTTTTGACGGTTTAGGTTTAAAAGAAGTGTTATGTTTCGAGAGTTTCGTAATCCATAATTATATAATCCCTGTAATAAAGATCGTCCCTTATACGGAATCCCATCCTGCTCCAGAATGCATTACCGTCAATATTGCGGGTAAAAGATGTGAGATTGACTTTTATGATTCCCATATCTCTCAAGGCTTCTATGGCTGCCTGTACAAGAGCTTTTCCGATGCCTTTGCCACGGTACTCCTCAAGTATTGCTGTGTGATAAATGTAACCGCGTTTTCCGTCGTTTCCGACCATTATGCCACCGATGATCTTTCCGTTAACTTCCGCAACGAATGAATTTTCAGGATTGCGGTCGATGAATTTCGCAATTCCTTCATACGTGTCATCAATATTGTTCAGTCCCATTCCCGGACATGAAATCCAGACAGCGTAAATCCCGTCGAAATCGTCTTTTGTCATTAATCTTATGTTTCTCTTTTCATTTGTCATTTTTTTTACCGCCCCGATGTTATTTATTTCCCCACAACTCACAGGCAAGGGTTGAACCGAGGATCATCACAGAACCGATAAGTTCTATTACTCCGAAACTTTCCGAAAGAATAACAATAGAAAGGATAATTGATACTACTGGGTCTATGTAGCTGTATATTGCCACTGTCTGTGTGGGAAGTTCTCCCATTGCGGAAAAATACATTTTGTATGTGATTCCCGTATGTACCACTGCCACGAAAAGAACAAGAATTACCGACACGATATCCGGTCTGAGTGAGAGTATATCCTGAGTAAACGCGGAGTATATCCCTACAGCAATGCCTGCTACTCCGAGGCGGACAATGGTTGAGTCATCGGATGAAATATCTTTCAGGAACTTGCTCATGAGCATTACAGTCGCATAAAGAATGGCAGCTCCGATTCCGAGGAGAATTCCTGTGTAGTTTACTGTCTGCTCGACATTCAATACTCCCGATACAAGAACCATCCCGCCGAGGGAAATAAATGTAGCCGCAACTTTTACTGCATTTGTTTTTTCTTTTACCACAAATGGAGACGCTATAATGACAAATACAGGTGCAAGATAATAGCACAGTGTTGCAAGGGATACGTCAATATATCGGTAAGCTTCAAACAGAAGAATCCAGTTGAAGCCCATTGCTGTTCCCGAAATCAGAAGTATGGGAAGATTTTTCTTTATTGCGGGAAAATCGATCTTTCTTCCTGTTAATGTTCCGATAATAATAAGTATCACCGAACCTATAAGTCCTCTTATCATGGCAATTATTTCAGACGGAAGGTTTATGTACTTTACGAAAATACCGATACTTCCGAAAATTACCATAGATAATATTAATTGTAATTTTGATTTACTCATAAAATTTCTCCGTATAAATTAATAAACAGATTATAGCACAGCAAAAGAACGCTCTCAATATGATTTTCGGAAAATCCGGGATAAATGTGAAGGTTGGTGGGAGGTATCCTTTCATGTGAGTTCATGATTCTTTTATAATTTTACGGGACTCACTGCAACAATGAAATTAAGTTCAGTAAAAAAAATGATTTTGAAATCCGTTGATTTTGTGATATAGTATAATCAAGAAATTGAATGAGGGAGAAAGATATGTCTCAGATCGTTCGTGAAATCGAGCTTGAGGAAGATTCCTATGAGTTCGAGAGCAGGATAAAAAACCTGATGTGGACCGTGTCGGAAGATTATGATGCACAGGAACTTGCTTCCAGCAGTATCGGTGCCACGAAAAATATAAGTATGTACAACGCCATTCGCCACGGAGCACTGAATATGTTCTTCGACAAAGACGAAGTGGTTCTTTATATCGCAAAAAAGGCTTATCTCGGAGGCGATGAACGTCATCTTGTGGGTATTGCGCAGGTGTGCGCGGAAGCTGCATGTTATGACCGCATCACAAAGATCCGTCCGGGGGTAAAGGATATAAGAAGTGCGGCCTTTGAGGACCTTCTTGATTACGAGTATTCTGAACTGAATGCAAACCTTATCGGAAGAATAAGACTTACCCTTATATCATACTATCTTACGGGAGAGCTGAAAGGGCAGGCAAATCTTGTCAGCGCTGCAACAAGGATACTTGAAGGAAAAAATGCAGAGACCACATATGATCTTTTAAAGATTATAGATAAAATATATAACGGCTGGTTTGACCGCAGTTTTGAAAGAAACAAAGGTGGTCTTGATAAAGTCCTTGCAGTCAAAGTCAAAGATCTTGCGGATTATGACTGGTCGGATTTTGTAAAAGACGAGCTGTATCAGGATATTTTAGAAGATGTACTGAAAAATATTGCCGTATCCCTTGCTAGCGAAAATAACGAAAAGCCACCGCAGAAGGCTAAAAAGAGCGTCGTGTATATTGATGAGAAGATAACTTCACAGCTGTATTCATATGTTGAACTTAACTACGGCAAGAGTTATCTCTCCAAGGAAGAGCTTTCGAGAAGAAACCGTGCTCTTTGTACGGGGATGCATGCTGACTGTTCCCTTTATTACACAGACGGCATACTCAATAACTACGTTACCATGAACTATAAATACAAGTATGCGGAGATGAACGCAAGCAAGAATAAACTCATGTATTACGACAATCATCGCCTTGTAAAAGCAAATATAGCTCAGCTTACGGATATTCTTAAAAAAGCCCTTGTTCAGAGACAGGATTCGGATTTTGTAAACTCCGATAAAGGGACCATTGTTCCTAACAGGCTCTGGAGAGTCGGAAGATGTTCAACAGATAAGCTGTTTGTGGCGGATAATAAGAGAGATAACTGTGACTTCGTAATAGATATCCTTATTGATGGCAGCGGCTCACAAGCAAGAAGACAGGGAAAAGTCGCCATGCAGGGGTATATTATCAGCGAAGCTCTGAGTAATCTGAATATTCCTCACAGAGTAATGTCATTCTGTTCATTCTGGGATTATACTATCCTGCAGAGATTCAGGGATTATGATGATGTTACGAGCAAGAATTTCCGTATGTTTGAATATACGGGAAACTCCAACAACCGTGACGGGCTTGCAATAAGGGCTGCCTGCTATGACCTTCTGCAGAGAAATGAAGACAATAAAGTCCTCATCGTTCTTTCCGACGGAAGGCCGAATGATGCAAATATCAACAGACCAAACAGCAAAGTGGATGTTATTTACACCGGAGATGAGGCTGTAAAGGATACTGCTTATGAGATCAGAAAAGCAAGGCAGAGCGGGATTGCTGTCCTCGGAGTATTCGCAGGGGAAGAGGAAGATCTTCAGGCAGAAATGAAGATGTTCGGTAAAGACTTCGCTTATATCAGAAACATCAAGAATTTTTCAAATGTGGTAGGACGTTATCTGAAAAAACAAATCAACGATTAATACGTATCATTGAACATCGCCACAACATAATGATAAATGTACAGTTACTGTTGATTATCATAATAAAAATGAAACTTTTGATGTGCTTTGAGCGAAAAATGAAAAAAAAGGGTTTATATATCACTCAAAATGTGATATAATTCCCAACATGACAGAAATTATTCATACAAAATCATAGAAACAGGTGGAATTAAGATGGCAACATACAAAAAAGGTATAGAAACAAAGGAAAGAATTTTTCAGGCTGCAAAGAAAATGTTTTATGAGTATGGCTATAAGGCGGCAACTATCGAAAAGATCGCCAATGAAGCAAAAGTACCCATCGGTCTGGTGAATTATTACTTCAAGAAAAATGACATTCTCACTATTGTATATACGCAGTTCATTGCGAACATTAAAAAGACAATTGATGAGCAGGCTGCCCATCTTATTGAAAATCCGCTTCAGAAGCACGTTGTATTTACCCGTCTCTTTTACACGATCATGCTCTCAAATTCAAGAAACCGTGAACTTTACAAAGAGATCTTCAACAACCAGCTTGTTGAAGCTGACGTAAATGCTCTTATCGGTGATGAGCTTATGGATATTATCCGTTCATTCAACATCGATATCACAGAATCTATCTTCCGCAGACTTATCATCGCTGAATACGGTGCAAGAAGAGAACTTCTCATGGACCGTTATGATGTTCTTGATCCGGAAAGAAGCAAGGACTTCATCAACTTCCTTGCAACCATCGCAGTCCGTCTCGCAGGTGTTGACATCAGACTTATTATGCAGAACGTCCGCAGAGCAGAAGAAATTCTTAAAAATGTTGACGTTTCTGACATCAAGTTCCTTATTTAAGCAGTTTATTTCACGATATATAAAGCCGACGAAAATCCGTCGGCTTTGTTTTTTTGTATGAAAACAAAAAAGAGATCCGCATAATGCGAATCTCCTGAAATCGGATTGGTCCAATGATTATTCAAAGATATTTTCCGCTGTCCAGTCTTTCGGAACTCTCGTTGCGATAACGTCTTCGACGATCTCTTTTTCGAAAGCATCGAAGCTTTTGTTTGTGATGCCCATTTTAATTGCACTGATGGGGTTAAGGCCTCTCTGGATTGTTTTTACAGCAGAGAGAAGCCCACGAAGGTCAACGGGTTTTGTCGTGATTTCACCGCTTGCGGCTTTCAGTTGAAGATCAAGGAAAATTCCCGCAATGTTCATAAGCGGTTCGATCTTTGCTGTGGGGAAGTTTGTTGTCATGATCTTTCTGATCATTTCTTCATCGACGGCAGGCATATCGATTACGAGGAAACGTGAAACAAGTGCTTCGTTAAGTTCTCTTGTGCCGGCATATCCGTAGTTCATCGTGCCGATGAAACGTGTTGCCGGGTGGAGTCTGATCTTGTCATATCCGGGGACATCGATTATCCTTCTGTAGTCAAGAGTTGCGTGTAAAACGGAAACAGCATCGTTTTTCGCCATGTTGATTTCATCGAATACACCAAATCCACCGTTTACCGCACACTGATATACAGGGCCCTTGCGAAGAGTTACTTCGTTGTCCTTGAATGTGTCGGTGCCGATCATGGTTGCGCTGTCGGTGTTTACATTGAATGATACAGTATAAGTAGGTCTTGCGAATACGTATGAAAGGTTGTCTGCAAGAACGCTTTTTCCTGTCGCTTTTGCACCTGAGAGAAGAAGGTTTTCTCCCTGAAGCATTGCGCAAAGGGACATTTCCCAGATTTCTTTTCCGTAGTATTTTGACGGTGGGATGCTGATTCTTTCGGCTACATCGTTGTCTGATGCGTATTCGTTACGGAATGCGATTACATCATTTATAAGAGACTGTGAAACTTCGCACTCCGTGAGATACTCTTTCACAGCTTCATTCGTATTTAATAACTCCATAATAATTAACCTCTGAATTCTTCTTTTATACTTCTGAGGAACAAGCTCTTCATGACTTCTTCCGCTTTCATTCCTTTGTGTATAACATTGTATACACCTTCGCAAATGGGCATTTCAACATTGTATTTTTCTTTTAATATCATTATTGCCTTTACGGTTTCAACGCCTTCCGCAAGACTTCCGAAATCTTCGCCTTTTATAAATGCTTCGCCGTACATGCGGTTGTGTGAGTGCTTGGAGAAAAGCGTCGCTTCATAATCTCCGAGATGTGCAAGACCGTATGCAGTGAGTGCATCTCCTCCCATGGCAACCATAAGGCGTGAAATTTCTCTTGTGCCTCTTGCCATAAGAGCACCTTTGAGACTTGTGAGATTCGCTCCGTCAAGCATACCTGCCGCAAGGCCGATGACATTTTTAGCGGCTGCGCCGACTTCGTTTCCGATAAGGTCATTTCCGTAATAGAATCTGATAAGATCAGAAGAAAACTCATCAACAAGTTTTCTTTTCAGTTCTTCGTTTTTGCTGTCTATAACCATACAGTTTGGTATGCCTGCAGTGTAGTCCTGAACATGTCCCGGGCCTACCCATATTGCGAGAAGAAGATCTTCGCCGAGAACTTCCGTAATGACTTCTGTAAGTCTCTGACCTGTCTTTGAGTTGATGCCTTTCATACAAAGGATAATGGGTTTGTCTGAAAGGTCGTATTTTTTGAGACTTTCCGCAAATGAACCCAGTGCCTGGGATGAAATGGATATTACCATTGCATCTGCAGTTTCAACCGCCATATCAAGATCACTTGTGAGTTTTACGCTTTCGGGCATTGTAAGGTACTTGTTTTTTCCGGTTTCCATGAGTTCCACGATTTCCTTGCAACCTTCAAGTCCCCATGATGTTACTTCGTGTCCTATCTTATTAAGGTACCAGGCGATGAAACCGCCCCATCTTCCGCATCCGAGTACCGATATTTTCATAATTTACCTCCGTTTCAAGCGGGTAGTGATAATATGCTTATTTATTTTTTTTTCATTATAGCATAAAAAAACGGAATTTTGAAATATTGTGAAAAAAACTTTAAGGATCCGGCATTTATAAAGCGTATTTTAAGCTAAAGTTGAATTTTATATCTTTTAATATAGTTTAAAGACGTCTTTGTGTATGATTTTTGTAAATGAAGCGATATATGCTATAAATTACAGGGCATATGCATAAAGAGAAAAACACAGGTAAATATTTCACTCAAAATTTTACAATATGTTGCCGTGGCAACATACAAGCGATGAAAAAGATGCTAAACTGACACCAGGAAAAGAATTTTAGGGGGTAATATCCAATGAAAAAATTAATGTCATTACTTTTGGTAATTCTCATGGCATTCACTTGCTTCACTGCATGCGGCGACAAAGAAGAAGCGCCGGAAGCTATCCGTCTCGGCGGACTCAAAGGACCTACATCAATGGGTATGGTAAAACTTCTCGATGATAACTCACAGGGTCTTACAGAAAACAAATATGAATTCACAATGGCAGCTGCGGCTCCGGAACTTACACCGGCATTTATCAAGGGGGAACTTGATATCCTTGCTGTACCGGCAAACCTTGCTGCTACACTTTACAACAACACAGAAGGCAAAGTTCAGATGCTCGCCATCAATACACTCGGCGTTATTTACATAGCTGAAAAAGGCGGCGAAACAATCAACTCAATGGCTGACCTCAAAGGCAAAACGATCTACGCAACAGGCAAAGGACAGACTCCGGAATACTGCCTGCAGTACCTTCTCAGCGAAAACGGCCTTACAATCGGCACGGACGTTACAGTTGAATGGAAGAGCGAACCGACAGAAGTTGTTGCAACAATCGCAACAATGGATACTGCAGTTGCGATGCTTCCGCAGCCGTTCGTAACAGTTGCTCAGAACTCCGTTGAAAACCTCAGAGTAGCTCTCAGCCTCACAGACGAATGGGATAAACTTGACAACGGCAGCTCAATGATCACAGGCGCACTCATCGTAAGAAAAGAATTTGCCGAAACATATCCGCAGACTCTTGCAAAATTCCTCGAAGAATATGAAGCTTCAACAAAATGGATCAACGAAAATGTTGAAGAAGGTGCAGCTCTCGTAGAAAAATACGACATCGTAAAAGCGGCTATCGCTAAAAAAGCAATCCCGTACTGCAACATCACTTGCATCACAGGTGAAGATATGGCAACAACAGCAGACGGATACCTCAATGTACTCTTCAATGCGAATGCAACAAGCGTAGGCGGAAGCGTTCCGGGTGAAGAACTGTACTATGTCGGAAAATAAGAAAGACAGACTTTACAAAGCGGCGGCGGTTGGCTCAGCACTCATAGTGTGGCAGATCGCCGCTATGATTCTAAATCACGCAATTTTGCTTGCTTCCCCAATAAGCGTCTTTACCAGGCTCGTTGAAGTAATATTCGAAGAAGGATTCCTTGCTCATATCTGGTTTAGTTTGTACAGGATCGGAAAAGGGTTTCTCCTCGGACTTGTTCTCGGAACAGTACTTGCTGTGGTGGCAGGAAGATTTCCTGCTGTGGAAACACTGATATTTCCGTATATGGTAACAATAAAGACCGTTCCCGTTGCTTCATTTATCGTAATTGCGCTTATATGGCTTTCATCAAAAGAACTTTCCGTATTCATTTCATTTCTTATTGTGCTTCCTGTTATATACAATAATATCCTCGCAGGACTTAAAAGTATCGATCCGAAGATGCAGGAAATGGCGGAAGTGTTCCGTATGAGCTGGAGTAAGAGACTTTTATATATTTATATCCCCCATCTGAAATCATTCATCATATCCGCCTGCAGCGTTGCCATCGGGCTTGCGTGGAAATCCGGAGTAGCGGCGGAGATCATCGGTATACCCGACGGATCGCTGGGGGAAGTGTTGTATGAAGCAAAAGTGTATCTGAACACTACGGATCTTCTTGCATGGACGGTTGTTATAGTATTTGTAAGTGTCTTGTTTGAGAAGGTGTTTATGTATCTGCTCAGAAAGTCATTCGAATACCATGAAAACAGAAACATCGACGGGGGGATAATATAAATGGGTAATATTATTTTAAAAAACATTTATAAATCCTTCGGTGAAAAGGAGGTTCTCAAAGACTTTTCCGCAGAATTTCCTGCAGGAGAGTGCAGTGGAATCATGGGAAAAAGTGGTTGCGGAAAAAGTACCATGCTGAACATAATTATGTCTGTTCTTCCACAAGACAAAGGAGATGTTCTGAACGTGCCGGAAAAGATCGCCGCAGTATTTCAGGAAGACAGGCTGTGCGAAGATTTTTCTGCATATACGAACATACGCCTTGTGTGTCCGAAAGAAAAAAAAGAAGAAATTATTTCTGCATTCGAAAGGCTCGGTCTCGGAGAAAGCATACATAAAAAAGTAAAAGAGCTTTCGGGAGGAATGAAACGCAGGGTGGCAATAATCCGCGCGGTGCTTTCGGACTGGGATCTTCTGATAATGGATGAACCGTACAAAGGACTTGACGAAAAAACAAGAAAAGATGTAATCGACTTCGTAGTCGGAAAAACTCGTGGAAAGACCGTAATAATGGTTACCCACGATGAAGAAGATATAAAAGATATGAACGGAAGGAAAATAGATCTATGGTAAACCTTTCAACAAAACAGGATATAAGAGAAGCTCTCGAAATGCCGTATGAAGAATTTCAGGCAACAATAATGAAAGAAGCTCTCAGAGTAAGAAAAGAAACAACAGGTGATAAACTTTTTACAATGGCAATGCTCGGTTATACGAATCATTGCAAGAACCAGTGTCTCTACTGCGGAATGAGGGCAGGCTCAAAGATTCCTCGTTACAGGATTATGCCTGATGAAGCGATCGCATCTGCACAGAATGCAAAAGAGATGGGTCTTGAAAGAATATTCCTTATTGCAGGAGAAGATAAAGGCTATAAATTCGAAGATCTTCTGAAAATGGTCAGTGAAATGACAGATATGGGTTTTCAGGTAAGTGTCGCTGTCGGAGAATTTGAAGAAGACAAAGTTCTCGCTCTCAGGGATGCGGGTGTATATGAGTATGTGTTGAAATTTGAAATGTCTCACGAAGATACATTCAACCGCCTCAATCCGTCAACAAATTTCCAAAAGAGAATGAAAGCCATTGAGTTTATCAAGAATAGCGGTATGAAGCTGGCTTCTGGAAATATCGTGGATTATCCGGGACAGACAAGGGAAGAGCTCATTGATGATATTATGCTTATGAAGGAGCTTGACATCAGCTGGGCACCGGTAATACCGTATTCACCTGCGAAAGGCACTCCACTTGCGGAAGAAGGAGGCAGAGGTTCTCTCGAGCTCAGTTGCAGGCAGATCGCAATCACAAGACTTCTTTTGCCTAATGCAAGATATACAGCGCAACATCCGGGACCGGATATGTCAAAGGGCGTAAGTGATCCGGAGGGAAATCTTATGGCACTTAATGCAGGCGCCGATACATTGTTTGTGGATCTTCTCCCTGCCGCACAGGCACAGAATTTCAGTGTAATTGACAACCGTATTGTTCTCGGGCTTGATCATGCCGCAAAAATGGCTGAGCTTGCGGGAATGGAAATTTACAAGGGCAAAGCAGAATAATTGGTAAAATATCACTGACATATATATTTTTCTGTATGGGATATGTATGCCGGCATTTAATCCTAAATCCTCAGTGAAGATATTCATTGGTAAAAAGATCGGGTCCAGCCCGGTTTTTTTATTGGAATAATACTCCCCGAAGGCGACTCCGAATAAAAAAATGAAAAAAATGCAGAATACCCCTTGACAAAAGTGCGGAAAGGGGGTATATTAAGCGAGCTGTCCGGCACGGACACGGTCGCAGAAAACTTTTTTAAAAAACTTTAAAAAAGTGCTTGACAAAACGGTCCGGGTTTGGTAGTATAAACAAGCTTGCTGCAAGGCAAGCGGCTGATTGAAAAAT